>CAIQCQ010000029.1 GCA_903870365.1 uncultured bacterium
AACCAAGAAAGATTCTTGGATACAAAACAGCTCTGGAAGTATCCAGAGCAAATGGTATTATGAAGAGTATTATCAGTCGTAATTCTACGACTGTCCTGATTGAGGGGTGAATTTAGGATACGGTTCCACCTACTATCATATACATATATTTACTATTTGTCAAGTGGTATTTTTAATACAAAAAATCCCGATTGTTCGGGACTTTTTGTCATTTGAGATAAAAACCAAGTTCTATATAAAGCTCCTTTGAGGATTTTTTCGAAGGTCGCTGCTAAATTTCTAAAATTTTCTGAGCCTGCCTGAGTGCGCAGGTGAAGAAATATTTTTGAAATTTAGCAGATGAGATTCGGAAAAAAGACCAAAGCCGTGGCTACTTACGACTCTCCACAATGGTCTTTTCAACCTGTGGTGGCACCACATCATAATGATCAAACTCCATCATCATACTCCCTCGGCCCTGAGTCATTGATCTGACATCTGTTGTATAACCAAACATTTCTGACAATGGCACCATGGCACGGACAACCTTGTTCATGCCTCGATCTTCCATTCCCTCAATAAGCCCACGTTTTGATGACAGTGAACCAGTGATATCACCCATAAACTGTTCTGGCATGATCACTTCTACTTTCATAATTGGTTCAAGGATCACTGACCGCGCACGCTTTGCTGCGTCCTGGAAAGCCATTGATGCAGCGATCTTGTATGCGATTTCAGATGAGTCGACATCGTGATATGAACCGAAAGTCAGTTCACATGAGACGTTCACCATTGGATACCCCGCAACAATACCGCGACCCATTGCTTCGTGTACACCTTTTTCAACTGCAGGAATAAACTCCTGGGGAATAACACCTCCTTTGATTGAATCGATAAATTCAAAGTCGTCATATCGTTTGACGTTTTTCTTGAGCTTCTCTCCTTCAACAAGTGGTTCCATTGGCTTGATGGTCAAACGAACGTGACCATACTGACCTTTACCTCCGGTTTGCTTGACGTATTTGTGATCCGCTTCAGCAGTTCCCATGATAGTTTCTCGGTACGCTACCTGTGGCTTACCAACATTGGCATCCACTGAAAATTCTCGCTTCATACGATCCACCATGATTTCAAGGTGAAGTTCACCCATACCAGAAATGATAGTTTCGTTTGTTTCAGCATTTGAAGAGACAATAAAAGTTGGATCTTCATCAGACAATTTTTTAAGTGCCATACCCATTTTCTCTTGGTCGGCTTTTGTTTTTGGTTCAACACGAAGTGACACCACCGGAGCGACGAATTTGATAGGGTCGAGGATGATTGGGTTTGCTTCATCACAGAATGTATGAGAAGTTTTTGCAGTCTTCAATCCCACCGCTGCCGCAATCTCACCTGCAAACACCTTCTTTACCTCTTCACGTTTATCTGCCTGGAGGCGAACAATACGGCCAAGGCGCTCTTTGTCCCCTGTTGTTGCGTTATATATATATGAACCAGCTTCGATCGTACCAGAGTACACACGGAAGAATGTCAGCTGTCCAACAAATGGATCGTTCTGTAATTTGAAAGCAAGAGCAGCAAAAGGCTCGGTATCTGACGCGGTTCGGTAAATTTCTTCACCCGTTCGTGGGTCAATACCATGCACAGGCTTGAGGTCAAGTGGAGATGGTAAATAGTCCACCACTGCGTCGAGCACAAGCTGAACACCTTTGTTCTTGAGCGCTGAACCAGTCATAACAGGGATTAGCTTTACTTCAAGTGTTGCCTTGCGAAGTGTTTTCTTTAATTCTTCGAGTGATGGCTCCGTACCTTCAAAATATGCGGCCATCTGTGCTTCATCATGTTCCACGATTTTTTCTACCAATTCTGCACGATATTTCTTTGCTTCTTCCATATATTCAGCAGGGATCTCTTCTTCACGAATAGTCATACCCATGTTTCCTTCAAAGTAGTAGGCCTTCATGCGCATCAGGTCGATAACACCAGCAAAGTTTTCTTCACTACCCATAGGGATCTGAATACGCACTGCGTTTTTGTTCAAACGATCAAGAATAGATGCAAATGATCGCTCAAAAGATGCACCAGTACGGTCAAGCTTATTGATGAAACAGATTCGTGGCACATTTCCATCGTCAGCATAACGCCAGTTGGTCTCTGACTGAGGTTCTACACCTGCCACGCCGTCAAACACCACCACTGCACCGTCGAGTACACGGAGAGATCGCTTGACCTCTGCGGTAAAGTCGATGTGACCAGGAGTGTCGATGATGTTGAAACGATATTCTGGCTTAATAGTTGTACCGTTTAACTTTGGTAAATAGGTTGGGTGCCAGAAACAAGTAATAGCCGCCGCGGTAATAGTGATACCTCGCTCTCGCTCCTGCTCCATCCAGTCGGTCACTGTCTCCCCTGTGTGCACTTCACCGATCTTGTGGGTCATACCAGTGTAAAAAAGCACGCGCTCTGATGTCGTGGTCTTGCCTGCGTCGATATGCGCGATGATACCGAAGTTACGTACTTTGTCGAGTGTGTAGTCTCTGTTCATATAGATAAATGGAAGCTTGAAGCTGGATGCTAGAAGTTTGAGTTAATAATATTAGTAATAATTAAGAAGAAAAAATTCCTAAGCGGAATTGAAGAAACTATAGCGTAGATTGGGGTAAATTGCAAAAAAATAGAATACAAATATTGACAATGGTTCACGATATTGGTTCAATAGTCTCTATGCCCGCTCTTTCAGCGCCTACCCAGGCGCAGTTTTTACAAAACAAACTTGTACGCCCACTAGGTGGCGACAAGTCAACCCACGCGATTGTTCTATGCAACAATGGAGATGGAACAGTCGACACTCAGGGACTTGGTAGTGGATCACTCAGAAAATCTAACGTGCCCTCTGACACTCTCGAGGAGGTCAAACCGTACGTACACACATCGGTAAAAAAATAATCGATACCTGGGCCCCGCATGTTGTGGGGCCCGTTTTTTATTCATTTGATAAAAAAAATTTCCTTACGGAAAATTTTTTCTCTACCACGCGCTGTTTTATTGATTTTCCATGCTAAAAGTCAGAAAATCAGGATTTGTGAGGATTTTTACTCAAGATCGCGTATAAATTTAAAAAAATATCCGGAGACGTATTGGACATACGGCGCAGGATATTTTTTTAAATTTAGACGATGAGATTGAGGAAAAAGACCACAAAGACTACCAGGCGAAGTGCGCGAAGGCCTTATTGGCTTCTGCCATCTTGTGAGTATTCTCACGCTTCTTGACTGCAACACCTTCGTTTTTTGCAGCATTCATGATCTCATCCGCCAGTTTTTCAGCCATTGGCTTGCCCTTGCCTGCTCGTGCAGCTTCAACAATCCATTTCATAGAAAGAAAGTTTCGTCGTTCTGGTCGAACTTCTCGAGGAATCTGGTAGTTTGCACCTCCCACTCGTCGTGAACGTACTTCCATGAGTGGTCCAGTATTCTTCAATGCTGTATCAAAAACTTCCATAGGGTCTTCTACCTTTGCTTTTTCTTTGATCAAATCAAAAGACTTGTAGACAATACCTCGGGCAGTCTCCTTTTGACCTCGGACCATGGCATAGTTAATAAACTTACTGACTTTTTCAGAGTTATATTTGTGGTCTGGGCCCACCATATTTCTATTTTTTACTTTTCGTCGCATTGTTTTTTGGTAGAGTTATGAGATCTGAGACATGAGATTTGAATTTTTCATATATCGTATCTCATTTCTCTTATCTCAATTATATTATTTCTTCGCTTTTGGCTTCTTCGTTCCATATCGTGAGCGACTCTTACCTCGCTTATCTACCGCGCCAGCATCAAGTACTCCACGAACCACCTTGTATCGCAAACCAACGTCTCGTGTCTTGCCACCTGAGAGCATAACCACTGAGTGCTCCTGCAGTGAGTGACCCATACCAGTAATATATGCAGTAACTTCCAAACCATTAGTCAAACGAACACGAGCAATCTTTCGAATCGCAGAGTTTGGCTTCTTTGGAGTCTTTGTAGTCACCTTTGTACACACCCCTCGTTTGAATGGAGCTGGATAAAACACTGGTCGGTTCTTGAGCACATTGAAACCGCGAGTAAGGGCGACAGATCGCACCTTTCGCTTGGTTTTTGTTCGACTTCGTTTTACTAGTTGATTTATCGTTGACATTGTTAGCTATCCTAATACATTTATACCAATATTGCAACTCGGTAGTTTTTGACTTCCACATTTGGCGTCTTGCGTTGTTATTCACCGATTATAATTCTACGCCGTAACAGCAGTACGTTTTCGAATTGTAATCTAGTTCGCGCCTCGCAATACATCCAAATCTGAAAGTCTTCCACGTTCGTTACATGCCATAAAAATAGTTCGTATTATAAAAAAAGACCCTGCGTGGGAGAGAAAAAATCTCTCTCCCGTCGCAAGGCCAACCCTCAACGTCACCACGATACAGGTTTGCACTTTCGTGGAAGCTCGAAACATCGAGCACTAAACAGATCGAAACAGTCACAACTTCTTTGCAAAGAACTTTTTCCGGAACGAATTTTGCTTTTGGCATTATCCGTCCCACGATGGAAACGGGCACGGACTCTGTCCAGGTTGGAACTTAGGTGTTCCCTACCTGACCAACTTAGGACAGAGCCTTGGCCCCATATGCGTTACAAGCGTGAGATGCGGTAAATGCGTAACTTAGTCGGTTCAGTCTCATTGGGAACTAAGAGAATGCCGAGTGCAGTAAGATTAAAACCTTACATCTCTATTCTATAGATTATGAATACTGTTGTCAAGTTAAAAAGTCAATCCAGTAATCAAATGGAACTCGGCACCAACCACTGGTGACAAATACTGCGAGAGGAAAAATATAAATAACAAAACGAAGACAAAGCCATACCGTTCAAAGTTACGACGAAGTTCCCATAGTTTATTTGGAAAAAGGGAAAAGAGAATCTTTGACCCATCGAGTGGTGGAATCGGAACGAGGTTAAATGTGGCCAAAACCAGATTTATACCGACAATAGTCGACACTATATATGTCAGTGGGTCTGACAGAGTGGCAAAACGTAGGATCAATCCGAAAAAGACAGCGATACAAATATTAGTCACTGGCCCAGCAATAGCTACAAGAGCTTCGCCCCACCGTTGATTGCGAAGGTTGTACGGGTTAAATGGCACTGGCTTGGCCCAGCCAATGATGAAGCCGCCAAGCATGTACGAGACAACTGGTACGAAAAACGAGCCAAGCCACTCAAGGTGTTTCAGTGGGTTCAATGTCAGTCGTCCGGCAAATTTAGCGGTATTATCCCCTTGCACGTATGCAGCATAACCATGCGAAACCTCGTGGGCCACGATAGACATGATCAAGATCAAAATAGAGAATATAAAATTAAGCATCAGATACATAATATAAAATAAGGAGGTGATTTGCAAAAAGATAACTTTATGATACTATTCTGCGTACTATCGAACTTTCAGATTTGGATGCACTGCTAGGCGAAAGCCGATTCAGACTCGTAGACGTGATTCCGATATACGGCGAGAGGATGAATTGAGCTTTCAACAACGCAGGGCGCCAAATATGGAAGTTCTAGATTAACTGGCTAAACAAAAACTATGGCAAAGACATGTGCAATTACTAATAAGGGGTCAGTCATGATGGGCGGGTATTCAAACCGTACTCGTGCAACTCAGTTCAACCCTGTCGGTATGCGACGCCGATATCCAAACCTCCAGAAAAAGAAGGTGTTTGTTCCTGAACTCAATAAAACTATCACTTTGGAAGTCTCTGCTCGAGGTATCAAGACACTACAGAAGAACGGAGTTTTTGCCACTTTGAAGAAAGCGGGGTTGATCTAATCAAAAAACCACTTCGGTGGTTTTTTGATGTCTTTTCTACCCTTCCCCGTCATTCCCGTGCAGACGGGAATCCAGTGTATTCAATTATACTCATTTTTACATTCTGGATTCCCGGCTTCGCGGGAATGACATAAAGACAAAAATACTTGACTTTTTTCTGTTTTATATATATGATTGCAACAGGTGAAGACCCCTAAATTCACCCCTCAATCAGGACAGTCGTAGAATTACGACTGATAATACTCTTCA
>CAIQCQ010000030.1 GCA_903870365.1 uncultured bacterium
AAGTCCTGCAAATAATTTACAAAAATATTGGGAGTATATACACATAGAATATATTGGTAAATCGAAATGCAAAGTTCTCTCTTCCGAAAACAATCAACTTAAACCAGGCGACATATTTAGTTTCACTGAAGTAGTGTTACACCATCCTCTTTTTGTTCTTAAGTTAGACAACGGGAATAATAAAGAATCCAGGATAATTGAAGGCAAGGTGAGCGGAGTTACTTCTATTAAAAAAGTATAAGCTGTTCTTGCTGTTAATTGCAATGGAATTTTATTTGTGTCAGTGGGTGCTGCCATCCAACCGGTATTAGCTGTTGTTGTTTTATCTGTAAGCATACGACCAAATACATCTTGACAGTGGCTTAAATGGCTGCAAAGGAACCCCTATCTGGAAAACCAAGCCCATATTGGGTTGTATACGTAAGATTTTAGGTTTTATTTGTCAAAAACAGATCCTTTCTCCCGTAAAACGGAGATGAAAAACTACGGTGTATCGTAGTTTACCTGATCGCAAATGCAGTTTAGAACGTAAAAATGAAGCAATGATTTACAGAAAATGAGCAATTTAAGTTCATTTCATTACGTCGGATGACAAGCATATTACATTTTTTGTTCGGAGTGTTGAAATTCTCTTTAAGTTTAAACTTAATTTATTTTGTATAAACACAGTTTCATACAAATTGAAAAACAAGTACGATACATCGGTGGTGCATCTGTACTCGACCGGCAACGAACTGATATTACCGGAAGAATTCCGAAGGCAAATTCCGCACTCTACCATTTCCACGTGGAGAAAGACCAACAACCGGGATTATTTAGGAAATGAGTTCAGAAGCTTCTTTGAGGATGTGAAAGTAACAGCATCCATAAAAGCCGAAAACGAAAAATTGAAAAGAATCCTGCGTGGAATTACCAAATCGTGGATTATGTTTTCGCCACAGGTGGATAGGATGGTGAAAATGGCAAAGAAGGATAAAGAATTGCAGAAGAAAATACTGGAATGTATTTTCCTGCTCAAAAAAGACATGAGCTTAAAAAGCATCTTGAAGTTCTTCGGCATATCAAAAGGCTTGTATGATTTATGGGTGCTGGAACATAAGGTGCATTGCCTGGACTCATTTGTAGCACTGTGTGCAAAAAGACATCCGCACCAACTTCGGCTAAGGGAGATAAGGAGAATGAAAAAGATGCTCACCGATCCCGCCTATTTACATTGGCCGATTGTTTCGATAGCTAACATGGCGTTGAGGAAGGGCAATATCGTCGCCAACATAGATTCCTGGTATAAATATGCCAAAATACTTAATCCCTGGCGGGAGAAGCCGGTAAAAAAAACTGTAAAGACAAAAGGCATCGTGTCAAAATGCCCCAACGAATATCTGCACGTGGATACGACCTTCTACCCGATAAACAGTTCCAAGACTTTAGTCATCGCTTTTGTAATGGATAACTACTCCAAAATGGTACTTGGCTATCACGTTGCGGAGAGTATAAGTTTCCGGGTGGTGAAAGAAGCCCTGGCCAAAGCCGTTGATACCATAAGCCAGCAAGAGAGCCAGTGCGAAAGTTATTTGGTAACGGACGGAGGAACGGAGAACAACAATAAGCACATAGACGAATTCATATCAGAAGTGTCCGGGCATAAGATTACAAAAATAAGGGCCCTGAAAGATATACGTTTTTCCAACTCGCCTGTGGAGGCAATACACAGGATAATGAAGGGAAGGTATTTGAGGAACCGGGAATTTGTCAGCGTGGAAGGATTTACCGATTTTCTGCAATGGGCCGTGATGGATTACAACAACGTGCGACCACATTACCGTCATAAACCGTTCACGCCCGAAGAAGTATATTTCGGAAAAAGTCTGGATTTTAACGAGCATACCAGGATAAGAAAGGCGATAAAAAAACGAATCAACCAGAACAAATGTTCGACATGCACGGCTTGTTGCACCGTGACGAACAGGATGTGTGCGGTAGTGTCTTGATTATCATATCATTTTAATGCTATATTTGCCTATGTCAATAGGAGTCTGGAATGAGAAAACTACGATACACCGTAGTTTTTCATCTCCGTTTTACGGGAGAGAGGCGTAGTTAGAGGCGGATAAATCGGTTAGAAAAGGAGGAAATATTTCTCAAAAACAGGTGTGCGATAGGTGGTGTGCCATAGGTGTGCACTTTTGGTGCGCGATTTTGCGTTCATTTGTCAAGTTTTGCACGATTTTGTCTTGATTTGCTTAGCATTGTAGCGTGAACACAGTGCTTAAAATCCTGTATTCATTGCGAATGTGCGGGTTCAAGTCCCGCCCGGGGTACTTTAATAATCGGATTTTTATTAATGCCCTCTGTGGGGTAAGCCTCTTAAAAGTTGAGGTATTTGATTTTCTGGTCAACCTTTAAAGG
>CAIQCQ010000031.1 GCA_903870365.1 uncultured bacterium
AAGAGTTTCAAAAAAAGATTGAAATCATGAACAACAAATACAAAAAATCACTCCGATACCGGAGTGCGAATGAGGTGAGTAGAGAGTATGGTATACTCTGAGGTATTAGCAACGAAGTTGCATTTCACCCCAGAATTTACATTTAGTCTCCTAGTATTATATTATCACACTTATAAAATTAGTCAACTAATTTCTTTCTTTTCTGACCTGTCGATTGTATACTACCACCATGTCACCCCGTAGTAGACCGTGTAGTGAGCTTCGCTCTACTACTGCGGTCACTACAGGGCAGGCTCTCTTTTTTATTTATCATGTCTAGATTTACACATTTACATACACATAGTCACTACTCCCTTCTCAACGCTCTGCCCAAGGTTGATGATCTCGTCAAAGCCACCAAAGAGCATGGGATGTCCGCTGTGGCTCTGACCGACAACGGCAATCTCTACGGCGCTATCGAATTTTACAAAGAAGCAAAGAAAAAAGGTGTGAAGCCTATCATCGGTGTGGACTTTTACGTCGCTCTCCGCAAACGGACCGACAAAGACGCGGTGGACAAAGCTCGCTCACGCCTCGTCCTGCTGGCAAAAGATCTAAAAGGCTATCACAACCTCATGCACTTGGTGACGGACTCACATGTCGAAGGATTTTACTACAAACCCCGCATCGACACTGAGCTCATCGAAAAATATCACGAAGGTTTGGTCTGCATCTCCCCGTCTTTTTCTGGTGACATCGTCCACGCTCTCCGCCTGTCCAACACTGACAAAGCCCGCGAAAAAATAGCCTACTACAAAAAAATTTTTGCAAGAGAAAATGGCAGTGATTTCTATATCGAGATCAGTCACCACCCCGAAATCGCCGGCCACGAAGACTTGATGAAAACTCTGATCGCTCTGGCTCGCGAGACTGACACCCAGATCGTAGCGGCTCACGATGTCTACTATTTCTCACCGGATGATCGCTTTGCTCGCAACACACTCATCTCTATTGCCAATACCAGTTTTGACGAACCAGTGCCAGATACAAATGATGATTTTTCTTTTATCACACCCGACCAAGCCGAAGCGCTGTTTGCTGATACTCCTGATGCTCTCGACAACTGCCAGAAGATCGTCGACGCATGCAACATCGAGCTGACACTTGGTACATGGGTCTTTCCACACTATATAGTAGCTAGTGGCTTGTCCCATGATGACGAACTCAAGCGAGTGACCTACGAAGGTATTGCCGGACACCACCTCGAACAAAACGAGGAGCTGATCACTCGTGTCGAATACGAACTGAAAGTCATCAAAGATAAAGGTTATTCACCATATTTCCTGGTGGTGGGAGACTTGCTCCGTCATGCCCGCAAACATGGCATCCTGACCACCACCCGAGGCTCGGCCGGTGGCTCGATGGTCTCGTACCTCAACTACATCACGACCATCAATCCCATTGCCTTTGAGCTGCCGTTTGAACGATTCCTCAATCCGGAGCGACCATCCGCGCCCGACGTAGATATGGACATTGCCGACAACCGTCGTGATGACATGATTGAATATGCAAAAGCGAAATACGGCACGGAGAAAGTGGCCCAGATCGGTACCTTTGGAACCATGGCTGCCCGTGGTTCGGTCCGTGACGTCACACGTGCTCTCGGCTTTCCGTACAGCCTCGGTGACCGTATTGCCAAACTGATCCCGATGGGTCAACAAGGATTCCCCATGACCATCGAACGGGCTATCGACGAAACACCAGAGCTCAAAGAACTATACGAAGGTGATGCTGATGTCAAAAAAATTATTGATATGGCCAAGAAAATAGAAGGCTGTGCTCGTCACATGGGTATTCATGCTGCGGGCGTGGTCATCTCCCCGACCACCATCACTGACTACACCCCGCTCCAGTTTGATCCAAAAGGTGACAGCAAGATCATCAGTCAATACGATATGTATTCTATCGAAGAAGCTGGCCTGCTCAAATTCGACTTTCTTGGTATCACCAACCTGTCCATCCTAGCGGATGCTATGGCTTTGGTCAAAAAACTTCGTGACATTGATGTCGACATTGAAAACATTCCACTCGATGATGCCAAAACATTTCGCATGCTCGCTCGTGGTGAAACACTTGGTCTGTTCCAGCTCAATGGTGAAGGTATGACCAAATGGTTGAAGGAACTCAAGCCGACAGTCATCCACGATATCAACGTGATGGTGGCACTGTACCGACCGGGACCGATGGACAACATCAACGACTACATTGCCCGCAAACACGGTACACAAAAGATCAGCTACCTCCATCCAAAGATGAAAGATTTCTTGTCCAAAACTTTTGGTGTATTGGTCTACCAAGACGACTTGCTCATGACCGCGATCAACCTCGCTGGATACTCATGGGGTGAAGTGGATAAATTCCGTAAAGCTGTCGGTAAAAAAATCCCTGAGGAAATGGCCAAACAACACGTCATCTTCGTCGAAGGGTGTGTCAAACATTCCGGTATGACAAGTGAGTTGGCAGAAAAAATCTGGACACTGTTCGAACCGTTCCAGGGTTACGGTTTCAACAAAGCCCACGCAGCAAGTTATGGACGACTGGCGTATCAGACCTCATATATGAAAGCCAACTTCCCGGCTGAATACATGGCCAGTGTCCTGACTCATCAAGGTGGTGATGTGGAAAAAGTGGCAGAAATGGTGGCAGAGTGTAAACGTATGGGCATACCGGTCTTGCCACCTGATGTAAATGAATCGTTTGAGATGTTTACGGTAGTAAAGGGAGAGGCACGAGGCAATAGGCACGAGGCAATAGCTGGAGAAAAGAATGAAGAGACGGGAGAATTTCTTGTGACTATTGACTCGGGCCTTGTGCCTGATGACGCTATTCGCTTTGGACTAACTACCATCAAAAACTTTGGTGCGGGAATTTCTGAAGCTATCATTACCGAAAGAAAAGCGGCTGGCAAATTTATCACACTCGAAGATTTCCTGACCCGTATCAAAGATAAAAACTTGAACAAAAAATCCATGGAAGCTCTGATCAAAACAGGAGCGTTTGATTCCCTCTCGGCCGGACGCGACAACTGGCGTAACACACTACTCTTTAACCTCGACAATTTGCTCGCGTTCAACAAAGAACAACGTGCGGCCAGTGCCTCGACCCACGACTCACTTTTTGGCGACATGATTGGTGCCCAAAATATTTCTCAGGTCTATTTGGAGACTCCACCACAGAGTGAAAATCATACGAACTTTTTACAATGGGAAAAAGAACTTTTGGGCTTGTATATTTCCGGTCATCCACTCGAACAGTTTGCCGAACGCCTAGCCAAAGCTGGGGCAAATATAGCCGGAGTAAAGAATATGAAAAACCGTGCCGAGGTCATGCTCGGGGTAATGATCGAAGAGATGAAAGAAGTGCTGACCAAAAACAATGACAAGATGATCTTTATGCGTCTGGCGGATATGAGTGGGAGTATAGAGTCGGTAGTGTTTCCAAAAATCTATGATCAGTTTAAAGATATCCTCGCGGTGGATAACTGTGTGGTGATCAAGGGAACTGTGTCGACGAGAAATGATGAGAAGTCGATTATAGTCGACAAGGTGAAGATGCTCGAGTGATACAGTCACGAGGCACAAGGCAATAGTCATTAGTCAAATTTTCTCCTCCCCGTCATTCCGGACTTGATCCGGAATCCAGGATCTTAATTTCCAATTTTTAATTTTGAATTTCGAAACAATTATTTAATGATTTAATTTTTAAAACACTGGATTCCCGTCTGCACGGGAATGACAGGGATGGTGGATTGCGGGTCAAGTCCGGAATAACAGAAACAACAAAAAAGTCCCACACATACTCGGTCCGTGGGGACTTTTCTGCGTGGGACGAAACGAATCACTTCTGAACTTCAGCTCGGACAAATGTCGGGGCGAAGCGAAGCTTCAAAAACTGTTTATCAGTAACACCTTTCTTACGAAGAGCATCCTGAAAGTAAACGTTCTTAGAGATTACCAAATCTCCAACAAATTGTTGATAATCTTTATACGAAATCGGCTGACCATGCATAGCCTGTAATACAACATCTGCTTTCTTATCAAAGAAAATGACTCTTTGTCTTTCAACTTCCACAGTAGCGGGTACATGAGCAAACCCAAATATGAAAGTAAAAAGATATATGAACCCTGAAGCCAAGACAAGAAGGCAAAATGATTGAAACTTTCTCATGGAATCTAATTCCTCCAAAATCTATATATCATTATAATAATATTTAGTCAAGTATGTCCCCGACGCCTCAAACCTGTTACAATTGCTCACATATGTCACACGACCTCGAAAAACAACGCCACTCCCTTGCTCACTTGCTTGCTGCGGCCGTATTAAAATTATACCCAGATGCCTTGCCGACACTTGGTCCAGCCGTGGACAATGGTTTTTACTATGACTTTGACTTCCCTACTCCAATCACTGAAAAAGATTTGGCCAAAATTGAAAAGGAAATGAAAAAAATCCTGCCAAGTTGGAAGGAATTTAGTGGTGCTGAAGTTTCGTATGTAGACGCCAAAGAAAAATTTACTGGTAACCCATACAAACTAGAGTTGATTGAAGAAATCAACGGAAAGGGTGAAAAAATTACACTCTATACTTCTGGCAAAGAAAAAACACAGTTTACTGACCTCTGCCGTGGTGGACATGTCGATGATATGAGCACCGTGCCTGCCGATTCATTTAAACTCGAGCGTATCGCTGGTGCATATTGGCGTGGCAAAGAGACAAACAAAATGCTTACTCGTATTTATGGTTTGGCTTTTGCCTCACAAACAGATCTCACGGCTTACGAACTTCAGCAAGAAGAAGCCAAAAAACGTGATCACCGCAAACTCGGTAAAGAACTGAAGCTCTTCACCATCTCCGAACTTGTCGGCTCAGGTCTGCCACTCATGCAACCAAACGGTATGATCATTCGCAAAGCTATCGAGGACTATTTATGGGATCTCCATAAAGACAAGGGCTATAGTCGTGTTTGGACACCACACATGGCAAAAGAAAGTCTCTACGAAACATCTGGGCACGCATCAAAATTTGGTGATGAACTCTTCCGTGTCACTGGTGGTGATGAACAATTTTTCCTTAAGCCAATGAACTGTCCGCACCACATGCAAATCTTTGCCGATAATCAATTCTCTTATCGCCACATGCCCGTACGATACTTTGAACCAGCGACCGTCTACCGTTATGAAAAAGCTGGACAACTATCAGGCCTGACTCGTGTCCGCGCGATCACTCAGGACGATGGTCACCTCTTTTGTCGTGTGTCTCAAATCAGTGCTGAGGTCAGTACTATTGTCCAGATCATCAAAGAGTTCTACACCACCATGAATATGATGGAGGGCTATTGGGTTCGCCTCTCGACACGTGGTGATGATAAGACCAAATATCTTGGTAGTGATGAAGTCTGGGAAAAAGCCGAGGGTGCATTGGAACAAAGTGCAAAAGAAAATAATCTAAATTATAAAATTGGTCGTGATGAAGCAGCATTTTATGGACCAAAGCTCGACTTTATGTTCAAGGATGCTATCGGCCGTGAATGGCAACTAGCTACCATTCAGTGTGATTTCAATCTACCTGAACGTTTTGACTTGTCATTTACCAATGAAAAAGGTGAGGCTGAACGACCAGTGGTCATCCACCGTGCTATCTCTGGATCACTTGAACGCTTTATGGGTGTAATGATCGAACACTACGCCGGCAACTTCCCTCTTTGGCTCGCTCCAACTCAGGTCAAGATCATTCCTGTCCGAACACACCACAATGACTATGCACAAAAAGTTTTTGAGGCATTGAGAGAACAAGGTATCCGTGCAGAACTCGATGATGCTGATGAAAACCTGGGTAAAAAAGTACGTGATGCCAAGAATATGAGAATCCCTTACACCATCATCATTGGTGACAAAGAAATAGAATCAAACAACCTGACTATTGAAAACCGTGACAAAGGCAAAATTGGTGAAAAAACTATCGAAGAAACCCTCGCCCTATTTCTTGACGAAATCAAAAATAAATCCTAATTCTCTCTTTTCTCCGTCATTCCAGGCTTGAATCCCTAATCCACTTTCTCCCTCTGTCATCCTCGTGAAAACGGGGATCCAGGATATAAAGATACATACAATTGAATACACTGGACAAGGGAACACGTATACACGAGGTATTCCTCAGGTGCTCCCGTCTATACGGGAATGACAAAATGGAGGGGGTAGATTCCGGCTCGGAGGCCGGAATGACAGACGAGTTGCAGGTTTTAAAAACGGGTGTATAGTATCGGCATGAATACCTATAAAAAACTGTACAAAAGCGACACAAATATCATTGTTTCTGGCATTATCGGTGGTATCGGTGAATATTTTGATATTGACCCAACCATCCTCCGCCTTGGTTTTATTATTCTCATACTTATCACGGCAGTCTTCCCTGGTGTAATTGCGTATATTGTTGCTTATTTTATAGTACCCAGTCACGAGGTGGTAGGTAGTAGTCCTACTTCACCGACAAGCACACAGCAAAAGAATACAACCACTCCACCAACATCATCTACCCCTGCACCAGTAACTCCAGCACCACAAACAAAAATATACCCAACAGCCAACACACAGCCAGAGCTCGTGGCGATGGACATTACCATGGAAAGTAAGGAGCGATACAAACCAGGTGAGAGACCAACTCCAGAAGTAGCCTCAGCACTCGCAATACCTCTCGAAACAGATCAAGAATTAAAAAAACCAAACTGGCCAACATTAGAAAGTTACTCAGTACAAGACACACATCACAATGAAGAAAAGGTTGGAACAGCGACATTGGACTCACTCATGGAAGATAGTGGAACACATTTGGATGATTTGATGACTGAGTAAAATCACTCGGATTGTCCCCAAAAGAGCACGGATATTTTTCTACTGAAAAATTCCTCGTGCTCGCGCCAGTCGCGCTCGCAAGTCTCTTTTGTGAACAATCCTCGTTCTGGTGAAGGGAGAGGAAAAAACAAACCCCGAAACTCGAATAAAATCCCCTAGGCGACGCCTAGGGGATTTTCAAAAAACGAACCCCGGATGCGTGAGCACTCGGGGTTTTGGGACAAGAGGGATATACCCTACTTCTTGTCAGAACTCTTTTTTTCTTCAACTGCAGAGGTGACGATCTTATTCGTTTCGATTAACGAATCAATCCAATTTCTTCGTAAACGAGAAACTCTTCGTCTTCGACCCCCTGGAATTCTAGACACCACTCTTCTTCGAAACCTCATGTACACTCCCACCAACAAATGTAGCACACTTTTTTCATACACTAAACCCCGGACACATACGTGTGTCCGGGGTTTCAATTGAAAGCTACGGGCGAAACAGTCTGCGACACTCAAACCACCACCATCCAAAAATCTGAATGTCATGAGTTGATTCGGCACGCTGCCTCAAAATTCTCTGCCAATCTTCTTCTGCTTTTCGTACTGATTCAGGAGTCACCGGCTTGGATGGTCGATAAGTTCGACCACTTGAAAAATTTCTAACCCCACTTCTTATCATATACACCTCACTTTTTCTACCATATACAATACCACAAAATAATACTTATGCAACTAAATAACTTTTAAACTCTTCCACCAAGTTTTTTGCCCCTTTTTCCCTTGCTATTTCTACTGCCCGAACATAATCAGGAAAATATTGAATATTTTCATTTGTAAAATCTTTTAACCGTTCTTTTCCAAACAAATCAATCAATACCTCCTCTAAAACTGCGTACAGTAAAATATGATTTTGTGTTGATGGATTTTCAGACGCATATACAGTTCGTACCATATCAAAATATTTTTCAATACCGGCATTGTTTAAACCATCTTGTATAAAACGGTGAATGAGCTCGTGAATAATGACTTCAGTGTATTCATCATCAGATGCAATACCTCCATCTCTTTTAATAATTATCGGCATCATTAAAGGGCTAGACATCGGCGTAAGTCCCTTTCCAAAAATATACATTTCCAAATCATGAGTTGGTTTCGTACCAATAATTTTTACAAGCGACTTCATCACTCGATCGTCTCTATTCAGCTCATTCCATAGTTTTTCTATGTATAGTGTTTTATCTCGCACCTCATCCATACTTGGATACTCTCCAAAATTTTTACTGACAAACAACATGCGCTGACGCACATCAAGAGGATACGCGTAGGTAATATACAGTTTTGGTATCATTTTTATTAGCGACATAGAGCGAGTGAAATGAATATGTACTCATGTTTATTTCCGAGCCGAGGAGCTAATATAAGGGTGAATACCCCGAGGTTTACCTCGGCCCAAGTGTGAGCGAAGCGAATTCAACTTGGGTCCAGGGTTTGTCCTGGGTACATACCGCTTTTATTATTCGAGATTCAAGATTCTCACTTCAAACTTTTATCTCCCTAAACATCCAAATTCGCCATTTTTGCATTGTTCTGGATGAATGACTTGCGAGACGGCACGTCACTTCCCATCAAAATATCAAACACTTTGTCTGCAGCCACTCCGTCATCTACAGTTACTTGCTTCAAGACACGTCGTGCAGGATCCATGGTTGTCTCCCACAACTCCTCAGCATTCATTTCTCCGAGACCCTTGTAACGCTGGATAGAAATCTTTGCGACTTTTTTCACATCGCCCTTTTTACCCTTTGCATCCGTCTCTTCACCCTCTTCTTCCACCTCTTCGTCTGCCACTTCTTCTCCACTCTCTACTTCAGCTAACGCAGAAATATCAATATCTTTTCCGAGTACGGCGTCTCTCTCTTGGTCTGTATATGCATAGTGAATCTCTTTACCTTTTTTAATTTTATATAATGGTGGTTGTGCAATATAAACGAATCCCCCATCGATCAACGGACGGAAATACCGATACATCAAAGTCAAAAACAGTGTACGAATGTGCGCACCGTCGACGTCCGCATCGGATGCGATAATGATCTTGTGATATCGCAATTTTGAAATATCAAATGTATCTCCAATAGCTGTACCGAGAGCGAGGACCAAATTTTTAATCTGCTCAGAACCAAGCATACGATCGAGTCGTGCACGTTCAATGTTCAAAATCTTTCCTCGCAACGGTAGAATCGCCTGTGTTCGTCGGTCACGACCAGTCTTGGCCGTACCACCCGCAGAGTCTCCCTCTACGATAAACAGCTCTGAGTCCTCAGCATCCTTACTCTGACAGTCTGCGAGCTTACCCGGCAAAGTCATACCCTCAAGCACACCTTTACGGAGGACTGAATCTTTTGCTGCCTTTGCCGCCTTTCGTGCCGCCAAAGCCAAGAGCACTTTGTTGATGATTGCTCGAGCATCTTCTGGGTTTTCTTCAAGGAATGTACTGAACGCATCAGAAAAAACGGTGTTGACCGACGCTTGAGCCTCGACTGAACCAAGCTTAGCTTTGGTCTGACCTTCAAACTGGATTTCGCGCAACTTGACCGAGATCACTGCAGTGATACCTTCGAGTACATCATCACCAGTAAAGTTATCGGCATTTTCTTTGATCAGATTATTCTTGCGTCCATAGGTGTTCAAAATACGAGTCAACGCTGTCTTGAAACCAGTGACATGCGTACCACCTTCTGGAGTGTGAATGTTGTTCGCAAACGGCATGATGCGCGCGGTGATGTCGTCCACATACTGCAAAGAAATTTCTACTGACTCATATTCATTGGTGTGTTTATCAACATAAAAAATGTTTTTGTGGATCGGCTTTTGTGTAGAGTTGTAAAATTTAACCAAAGACAACAAACCTCCTTCAAAATAAAATGAAAATGATGGGACATCGAGGTTCATATCAGACAAACGGAAGACTTTTTCATCATCAAACTTGGCCACGGCCAATGCGTCCCGATCATCAAGCATAGTACGCGCATCGATAACAGAAATGCGTAGACCTTTGACCAGGTAGGCCTGCTGACGGAGATGATTGACGATACGGTTGAAATCAAAAGTGACGTCTGGGAAGATCACTGCATCTGGTTCAAACCACACGACAGTACCGTGTTCAGTCGTCTTACCAATTTTCTTGACCAAGGCCTTTTTCTTGCCCTGAGAATATTCCTGCATGTACATATCACCGTCTTTGTGGACCACCACACGAGTGTAGCTCGACAAAGCGTTGACCACAGAGGCACCCACACCGTGCAAACCACCAGACACTTTATAGCCTTCACCACCAAATTTTCCTCCGGCATGAAGTGTGGTCATGATGGTCTCGAGTGCAGACACTTTTGTTTGTTTGTGAATGTCGACAGGAATACCACGACCGTTGTCACGCACACGGATCCGAGCAGCACCTTGTGGAGCGCCTTTTGCAGGAGGCAAGAGTGCCACCTCAATATCGTTTGCATAGCCCCCCATGGCTTCATCACGAGAGTTGTCAAAAATCTCCGTCACCAAGTGATGCAGACCATCTGGCCCTGTAGTACCAATATACATACCCGGACGCTTCCGGACGGGCTCTAGGCCCTCCAAGACCTGTATGGCATCTGCTCCATAGGAGTCTTTCTTTGGTTTTTTCTCGTCTTTTTCGTCGTTTTTAGCCATTCGTTTTATTCGATCAAATTCGTATAATTCGCTTAATATTCTATCAAATTTTAGACTTTCAAACAAGCAGGTTTTTGAATTTTTGACCCTTCATTGATATGATATTGGTAGGAGTAGCTCATGTTAACAGCCGACCAAATCATACGGAGTCTTCAAAGAGAATTCCCTCAAAAGGGCATTGTCCGCCATCCAAGTATTCCACCAGACACTACCAGCCGATTTTATGAGGAGTACGAAATCGGTCCCGGTGGTGAACCTCAGAAAGTTCGTCCTAAAAAAACGACCAAACCGCGCACCACACAGAAGTAGGTGTGCGGTTTTTATATTTATTGACAAATATACAGGAAAAAGTAAAGTGATTACAGGAGACTAGTGGTAAAATGAAAATCAAAAAACAACACGCCACGCTGGATGCAACACAAGATGGATCTTTCAATCTGGAAATAGATGGAAACTTTCGGGTAACTCTCTCAAATCCTCGAGAACATAAATTCATCGAAGGAGAGTCTATGCCTGTTGAGATGGACCCCTCCGATGTGAAGAACAAACTGACAAATAAACCCATTAACGTAAAAGTTTCTGGAACAATAACATGGAACGGAGCCAAAGGACTTCATACTATTCATCAAGCCACGATCGATCTGTCGTAAACTGTCGTAAAAATACACGAAGGGCGACCCCACGGGGGTCGCCTGTTTTTTATTTGTTTTTCACTCAAAAATTGATAGACTACATCCAGCACCACTTTTGACCAAGTAAGTGAAAGATAAAAACGTATTTAGTTTGCAAAATTATTTACTAATAGTAACTATGTCAAAAGTGGTGCTGGATAAACATATGTCAGATACATATTCATCTCCAGACCTCACCCGTACAGATTTTGTCGTACCAAAAGACGACGAGACACGTCTATTGAAATATCTCCATGACCGGACCGATATGGAAGCTCGACGTATGGAACGCTACCTGGCTATGCCAGATCTCTCTCGTACCTTAAGCAGTCCGCTCTATAACATCAAAGAGCGTGTCACTACCCTACCTGTCCTCAAAAACTTTGACCATATCGACATTCCTGAAATCATCCCGACTGACATATTGTTCAACTTATTCGACTTTGCTCCAGACCATGTTGCTCGCAGTAAGTCCGACACATATTACGTCGATGAGAAAAACGTCCTCCGTACCCACGACACCGTCATGTGGTACTACTATTTGAACCTGCCTGAAATCAAAGAAAAAATCGCTGCGGGTAAAACCCTCGGTGTCATGTGCTACGGCAAGGTCTACCGCAAAGACGAAATCGATCGTAAGCACATGAACATCTTTCACCAAATGGGTGGGCTGTATCTCCAACCAGACAGTATGGGTATCATGCCACTTGATGAGTTGAAACACGTCCTGACTGATATCGTCCAGAGTACTTTTGGTGCAGATGTAAAATACCGTTTCCTCGATGATACCTTTCCATACACCAACCCATCACTACAGATTGAGGTGATGATCAACGATCAGTGGATTGAGATTATGGGTGGTGGTATGCCAAAGAAAAGTGTTTTGAAAAAAATGGGGCTCGAAGGGTACAACGGTTGGGCTTTTGGTTTCGGCTTGGAACGTTTGGCTTTGATCAGCATGGAGCTACCCGACATCCGTCTTCTTTGGTCGACTGATGAACGAGTCATTAAACAACTCAAACTTGGTCAAAAATTTGTTGAGGTGAGTAAGTATCCACCAGTTGTCCGTGATATTTCTTTTATCGTAAGTAAGGACGTGGCCCTCAATAATTACTTTGACCTTGTTCGTGATATTGCTGGTGATATGGTTGAGGAGGTCGCTTTGGTCGACACCTACGAAAATGCCGCCAAGTTCGGTGCTGACAAAGTCAGTTATGCCTTCCGTATCACATACCGAGCCCTCGACCGGACTCTCACCGCCACAGAAGTCGATACTCTCCATAAAAAGCTGGAGGAGGCCACTGTAGCCAATTTTGGGGCTGTAGTGAGGTAAAATACACTGGATTCCAGTCATTCACGCCAAAGTAAAGAGCGAGGATTGACCCCGTAGTAGATTTTGACATCAATCCAACTACTGTTGGATTCGTTCGAAGAACAATGCCAAAATTCACTACCGGGTTGAAAAAAGACCATATTTTTGATATATTACCAGGGTTAGTTTTCCAAATTTCATCGTATATGGTACCAACCCTATCCCACTCTATTATGTATATCTTGCTGTTCATCGGCCTCTATTTCGAGGTTTTTGTTCTGATGACCTACCTCGAACATCGTGACACCATTCACGAAGAAAGTAACAATACATCCCGACAACCTAGCCGCTACCCTACCGTCTCCATCATCGTCCCGTGTTGGAATGAAGCCACGACTATTGAACGCACTGTGCAGTCACTCCTGGATCTTGACTACCCACAAGATAAACTGGAAATCCTCCTGATCGACGACGGTTCAACCGACAATACTTGGGAGGTCATGCAAGGATTTACTCAGACGGCATCAATCAAAATTTTCCACAAAGAAAACGGTGGTAAGCATACCGCATTAAACTTTGGCTTAACCAAAAGTCACAGTGAGCTTGTCGGTTGTCTCGATGCTGATTCATACGTCGATAGTCAGGCGCTCAAAAATATCGTCCTTGGTTTTGAATCAGATCCTCAGGCCATGGCTGTCACTCCATCGGTCAAAATCTGGCAAGCAAAAGGAATGATTGAAATGATCCAGAATATTGAATACATCTGGGCTATTTTCTTGCGACGCATTTTAGGATTTATGGGAGCTATTTATGTCACTCCTGGGCCATTCTCTATTTTTAGACGTGAAGTCTTTGAAAAAATCGGTGGGTATCGCAAAGCACACCAAACAGAGGACATGGAGCTGGCTATGCGTATGCAATCGAACGGCATGAAGATTGGCAATGCTCATACTGCTGTCGTCCATACCAGTGCTCCACACACCCTGAAAAAACTCTACGTTCAACGACTTCGATGGACTCATGGCTTTATGAAGAATGCCATCGATTATCGTTTTATGTTTTTCAAAAAAGAATATGGTAACCTCGGTATCTTTATACTACCACTGGCCTCTTTTTCTATTCTTGCCACCCTCTACGCTATGGGACTTTTCTTGGTCGGCCTAACCCAAGGAATTATGACTCAAATCGTGAAAATTCAAACAGTAGGCTTTCACCTTCCTCATTTTTCATTCGCGATCGATTGGTTCTCTGTCAATACTGAATTAATTGCGATCATTTCTCTCTTGGCTTTCTTTGGCACAATCCTTACACTCCTCCTCTCAAGTAAGGTGGCCCGAGGCAAGGTGGACTTTGGATTGGACACGATATACTTCCTTGCGTTGTATTCATTTATTGCGCCACTATGGCTTGCCAAAGCGTTATATAATGTTATCTTCTCTGTAACTACTACCTGGCGTTAATGCACCAACCTACGAATATATCCGGGACCCGTTCCCATTAGTAGATTCGTGAGTCATTCGTAGATTGGCGCGGACACGTATAAACAATTATAACTGAATGAAAAATGAAATTGATTGGAAGAAATACCTCCTCACCCTCCTCATTACTGGAGCTATTTTTGGCACCGCTATCTATATCAGTGACTATTTTGGTAACAAAAAAATAGCTGAGATTCAAAACATTCAGTCAAAAATTTCTATTGATATTCTCTCATCAGAAACACAATTCTCCCTCCTTGAGGAATCTTCATGTAAGGACATTGCCTCGACCACGGCGTTTTCTGACGAGCTTTCAAGTCTCGAAAGTAAACTCAATTCAACAGAACAGGATCGTGGTGCAAATGATGCGCAGGTGTTGGCCCTCAAGCAAAACTACTCTCTCCTTGAGATCAAGGATTATGTCTTGATGAAAAATATCACTGAAAAATGTAAGACACCACCCGCATCGATTATTTACTTTTATTCAAACAAAGACGGCGAATGTCCTGACTGTCAAAAAGAAGGTTACGTTTTGAGCCAGCTCCGCTCTGACTACCCTGCTGTTCGTGTCTATTCATTTGACTATGATCTCGACCTCTCTGCATTAAAGACTCTTATCACCATAAACAAGATCAAGGGACAACTTCCTGCACTGATCATCGGAGACCAGACCTACTATGGCTTCCAAGGGCTCGATACACTCGAAAAGGCACCAGAACTGAAAGCCATCGTACAAATGAAAGTGGCGACGAGTACAAAACGCTAACACTTACGCATTTTTGATATATTTGCTCATTCTCCACTTCCGACCATTACCTTTGTTAAGATTTTTAAAAAATGGAGTAAGAGCGTGGCAATTGGGACAAATTAGCCTTAAATTTTCTTCTGTATTGTTTTCTGCATTACCATCTATATGATCAATTTCTAAAGGTACTATCCCCGTTGTTGGATTAATTTTGCTCCACCCACACATTGAACACTTCCCCCCTGATCTTTCTATTAAATAACGTCTCAGATGTCCCGAAATAGTTCTTACTGTAATTCCAATACCACCTCCCTTTTTTCCTTGCTTCCAAGACAATAACCAATCTTTATATTCTTTATCTCTTTGACATTGATTGGAGCAAAATTTTATTTTATGTCTTAATTTCAAAGAAATACCACAACCAAAACATGTTCTTATTTTTTCCATATATTATATTATAAGTAAACTGTAGTTCACTTATCAACACATTATGTGGATACTAAAAAATCCCCACAAGGGTTTTTTTTATTGAGCCGGCACGAGGGATCGAACCCCGGACAATTCGATTACAAATCGAATGCTCTACCAACTGAGCTATGCCGGCATATTTGACTAACATGTAAAATAACTACTGCCGACTCATACCTACCAAAACAGCTATGCCGGCATATTTGACTAACATGTAAAATAACTACTGCCGACTCATACCTACCAAAACAGCTACGCCGGCTACACATGACTAACATGTAAATACTACTACTGAGATTCAACTCTACCAAAAAATGACCTTTATTTCAAGCTATCTTCCCCTATCTTTTTACTCTCTCCAGCCACCTCCTCCTCCTTGGTTATATTCTGCAAAAACTCTGAGACTGAGCCGTTACCCCGTAACATCTTTTTATTACCCTGCAAATTGCTCTGTGATGCATAGTATTTTTTATAGACATAATCTTTCAACTCGATAGTCTTTTTATATGCATAGGCAGGTAAAAATTCAAAAAAGAAAAGATAGGCGATTCTTTTATACAGCTGATATTTTCGTACTGCTTTTACTATCATTCGATGCAGATATGCGTCTGCCCAAGCCGCCATCTTTGACCACCAATGGAATGTTCCAAAACGTTCCTCGGCAAGCTTTGAGCCGAGCATGAAAGCAATACCAGCAAACGAAAGTGTAAAGAATGTTTCAGTAAACATAAACTTAAATAAAAACAAGAGATTTGAGACAAGAGACTTGAGAATAAAAACTTCTTCATCTCTTATCTCGTGTCTCAAATCTCAATTGATTACTTTATCGCGTATCGTACAAAACGAGAGACGACAACTTTTTCACCAAATTTTTGGATTGCTTGATCGATCAAGTTTTGAATCGTGAGGTCAGGGTTCTTGATAAATGCCTGTGACAAGAGCACTCGTTCAGCAAAATATGCGTCCATCTTGCCAGCCAAAATCTTCTCCTTCATTTCTTCTGGCTTACCTTCAACTTCTTTGATCAATACTTCACGGACAGTCGCCTTCACATCATCACTAATATCATCAGATTTCAAAAATTCTGGGTTACTTGCAGCAATATGCATAGCAATATCCTTTGCCAATTTCATAAATTCTTCATTGTTGGACACAAAGTCAGTCTCGCAACAAAGCTCAACCAAGGTACCGACACTTTTTGTGTTGTGAATGTATGATTCAACCACACCTGCTCCAAGTTCACGATCACCCTTTTTCACAGCTGCTTCGGCACTCTTTTTTAACAAAATAACAGTAGCTTTATCCATATCACCACCTGCTTCTTCCAAAGCTTTCTTACACTGCATAATAGAAACGCCTGTCTTGTCACGTAATTGCTTGATTAATTCAGTAGTGATTTCCATAGTATTAAAATAGTTTAAAAGTAATAAAGGTGCAAGTCAAAAAGTGGATACGCACACCATAAAAAACTTTCCTTTGCACTTTTTAACCTTCTACCTGCAACGTCCCCGCCTTGTATGCCTCAACAATCTGAGCCACGAAAAACTCGATACTTGCTTTTGCAGAGTCATTACCAGGGATTGGGTAGGTGCTGTCCTTCAAATCACAATCTGATCCAGAAAGAGAAATGACGGGGATGTTCAAAGTCTTCGCCTCCTTAACTGCTGTTGTTTCCTGACGAGGGTCAACGATAAACAACGCCTGGGGCATACCCTTCATGACGACAATACCTGAAAACATCTTGTGCATCTTTGCGACATCACGATCAATCAATAGTCGTTCCTTTTTAGTGTATTTAACCAATTCACCTTTTTCTTTTTGTGACATCAAATCTTCCATCTTTGCTACACGCTTTTTGATTTCTGGAAAATTAGTCAAAGTACCACCGATCCATCGTCCGTTAACATACGGCTGATTGATAGAAGTTGCCCCTTTTTCAATAGCTCCTTTTGCTTCATTTTTACCTCCAACAAAGAGGATAGATCCTTTCTTTTTGCCAATTTCTTTAACGAAATCGAGGGCTTTAGTCAAACTGACTTCGGTCTTTTCAAGATCAAAGATCTCTACCTTGTTTTTTGCACCAAAAATAAATGGAGTAGTTGATGGGTGTCGGCGACTCTTGGCAAAGCCAAAGTGCGCTCCTACAGAGAAGAGGGCGTCAATCGTTGCATTTTGTGTCTTTTTTTCGGTAGCCATATAGAAAGGTATAATATCAGATTATAATGACTTAAGCAACCACTTCAGCCTCCTTAAACGCATCGACAATCCCCTGCATCTCTCCTTCAAAAATAGTATGAATATTGTGCCATGATTTACCGATTCGGTGGTCTGTAATACGGTCTTGGAGGATATTGTAGGTACGGATCTTTTCACTTCGGTCTGCCGTACCGATCTGGTCTTTACGATTTGCAGAGTACTTGGCTGCTTCTTCCTGATCACGGAGTAGTTCCAACTTGGCAGTCAAAATAGACAGGGCTTTCTCACGGTTTTTCAATTGACTCCGTTCTGCTGTTGACCGAACATCAATACCAGTCGGCTTGTGGATCAAACGTACCGCTGTTTCCACTTTGTTCACGTTTTGTCCACCAGCGCCACCAGACCGTGAAAACTCCATTTCCAAATCAGCTGGAGGGATAATCAATGTTGTGTGCTTTTTGACTGGCAAGATGGCCACTGATGCCGTTGATGTGTGCACTCGACCCATTTTCTCCGTCGCTGGCACACGCTGGACTCGATGAACACCAGTTTCTTGTTTGAGATCACGATAGACATCCTTACCACGAATTTCAAATGATGCTTCCTTGTATCCACCAGATGAACTGTGTGACTCATCCACCACTGAGACCGCCCAGCCACGATTTTCAGCATATATACGGTACATATGAGCCAATTCCTCGGCAAAGAGTGACGCTTCCTCACCACCAGCCCCTGCACGGACCTCTAGGATGATTTCATTTGGAAATTCTTCCTCTACTTTATCAGCGTCCACAATCTCCTGCATTTGTTTCAATATTTCTTCTTTTTGAGTGGCAATATTGGCCAAATCCTCCTTGGACATATCAGCCATCTCTGGATCACTATTTACCATATCCAAAAGCTCTGCTTCATCTTTGAGCAGTTTTTGGTACATATCGTAGAGATATGAAGTTTTATTGTTTTCTTTAAATTGTTCGAGATCCATGGGGAGTAGAAGTACGAATAACGATGTAAGAATTACGAATAGGAATAGGATCTAAATCAGACCCATTCGTACATCGTAATTCTTGATTCGTAATTCGCCCATCTTATTCTACAACAAAAAAAGCCCTTAGGCCTTTTTTGTTGCTTTAGCCTGCTTTGCCTTGAACTTTTCAACCCGTCCTGCAGTGTCGAGGATTTTATCATTACCAGTGTAAAAAGGGTGTGATGTAGAAGAGATTTCCACTCGGTAGACTGGGTATTCCTTCTTATCTGCTTTTGCTTTACCTACTTCATCAGTCTTGACTGCAGAAGATATAACAAATTCAGTACCGTTTGAGTTATCAATAAACAGTACTGGACGGTAATTTTGTGGGTGAATGTCTTTTTTCATAATGGGCATACTTTACCAGATATAGACCTTTTTTGCAATATTTCAGCCATATGGTAAGTTAGATACTAGGAGAAAAACAATGAACACAGGAGATTACGCACCCCATTTTCCACAGTGCTATCAAGGACTACTTACGCTGTACAGAATGTCGATGGATCCTGCACATAGCAATGATCATCACTCTCATAGAGCGGTAAAATCATACCTGCAGGCAATACTTGACGCAGAAGAGGGTCATGTCTTTCGAAGAGACTTCATGCTGTTTTTTGGACGAGATATAGACAATATCATAGAAGTAGTAAACGTTGAATTCATGATCAAAAAAGGTGATCTTGGTGGTGAACCAATGATCATCCTCATTCTTCTCGAAAAAATCAGAGCCCTTTTTGGTTAAAATCAATGTCCCAGCCGAGCTCCCCCAAGAGATCGGCTGCGTTTTTATATATTGAAAACTATACACTATATAAAACTCCTTTGTAGATTTTTCGCACACGTCGCATATAAGGGAATATTTACGCATTGGGTACTCCTGAGGTACAAAGACCAAAGCTGTTGCGATAGTAACCTATCTTCTAGATATACCATATTGATTAAGGTAGTCTATGTCGGACTGTATACTAGCCGCCAAATTCATCACACTCCTCCCATAGCCACAACTCGATCCACCTGTGCCATAATACTTACACGCAGCTCGCATTTCCGAGCTATAGCTTGTCCCTGATGCCCCAAGGTCACCCAAATACAAGGCCGAAGCCATGAACGCATCCTGTGGGTTCCATGGGTTGGCAAAATGGCCCAGTGCTGACTGTAAGCGATCCTCAAACAAGGCCCAGGTAGAAGCAATAAACTGGGCTGGCCCCATTGCTCCACCATAACCACCAGCACTTGGTATTGGGCACGAAACAACTGTTTTTAATGCATTAAAATTTAACTTACTCGTAATATCTAAAAATGGTGGTATGTCACGACTTGGCTTCATGAGATTTGACCACACCCGACCAGTATCAGGATTAATACCCGCTCCTGTATTCAAATCCGTCAGGTAACATTTACCAACATTTGAACCCAAATTACTTTCTTGAGTGAGGATTGCCAAGAGAAAAGCAGCATCAACCCCCGCCTGATTACCGGCATTTTGCGCATAGGTCAATGCTGTGCCAAAAGGAATTGCTGCACTACCACCTGCCAAATTAAAGAGCTTAGCCTTGATCTGTGCTGCTTTTGCCTGTTGATCAGCAATGACTTGAGAATAGCTTTTTTCTTTTGTTTTACTGACTGTAATCAAATACTGTTTTTGTTTTTCATCTGCAGCCACCTGATTAGCCTGTGTCTGAGCTGCCGCCACCAAATCAGTCTGCTGATCCTTTTGTAAAGCAAGCTGTGCTTTCTCTTGTTCAGTCAAAGTTTTTGTTTGTCGAATATTACTCAACAATGATTCCAGTGACCGATCAATAGTGGCGTATGAATCAGTATCGGAAAAGAAATCAGAAATATTTTGTTTTGATAATATCACTTCAGCAAGAGAATATTGATCGAGCTGACTTGTTTTTCGCACAAGCTGAGCCAAAGAATCTTGACTATTTTGAATATTTCCCTCAAGTGTAGAGATTGTGGCACTCTTGGTAGCAATATCACCATTGAGTTGAGCGATGGAAATATTTTTTTGTTTAATATATGCCTTAGCCTGGGTTATCTTGGCAGCCAATACTGCTGCATCATTTTGCAATGAGGCAGTATTCTTTTTTGATGCATCAAGCACGGATTGTAGCTGGGTGATATAGGCATTACACGCATCTAAATCAGACTGTAATTGTTCATGGGTTTCAGTCGTCAAATTTGTCGTACACGGATCAGTAGTTGAGGCGGAGACAAAATTGGGTAATAAAAAAATAGGAGAATAGGAGAATAGGAGAATTACAGACAACAAAAAACCAGATTTTTTTGAAAAAATATTGTGTATATTCATGAGTGATTTGACTGAGAGTAGCTCTTTCGTGCAGGAATATATGGTATACAATCGTATAAGTGTCAGTCGTCATCCAATTATACCTCACGAGCCACAAAAAAAGAACCTTTCGGTCTTTTTTCTCTTCTTTTCCCCACACCTTTTCCTTTGGGATGTGCTTAATCTGTTTTTCTGTTGAATTTTTTAGGAACTTGGGAGCGCGACTGGCGCGAGCACGAGGAAAATTTTAGCAAAAATTTATCCGTGTCCTAAAAAATTTAATAGAAAATAAAAGATTAAGCACTAACTTCACCTTCCTCATCCTTTTTACCCTTCTTCTCTACTTCAATAGCAGACAAATCAACTGGTGCTGATGGTTCATCCAACTCTTCAGCCTTGGCTGCGGCTACTGATGCCACAACAGCCTCTGGATCGTCAACAAGTGATACGCCATGAGGAAGTACAATGTCTTTTGCAGCAATATGATCATCCAAAGTAACAAGGGTAGAAATATCTACAGTAAGAGAGTGTGGTAAATGTTCTGGAGAAGCAGAAATCTTGATTTCATGAAGAACCTTAACCAAGTTTGCACTCAAATCCTTGACAGCAGGAGACACACCCACAAATTCAAGAGGAATATCAATTTCAAGCTTCTTACCCTTTTCAAAGACGTAAAAATCAGCATGAATTGGCTTGCCTGACAGAGCATCTACTGCTACATCGTGAATTAGCGTATTGATAGTCTCTCCGGCACCACCTTTGGCAGTCAACGCAATAACTTCAGATTCACCTGCCTGCTTCCATGCTTTCAAAAAATCAGAAAAACCTACCGTAATAGGAGTTGATGGTGCTTTTTTACCATAAAAAACAGCCGGGACAAAGCCACTTTCACGAAGGTCTGAACCTGTTATTTGAGCATCTCGTTTTGTATATTCAAGCGTTATCATAGCCGACAGTCTACCATAAGTGATACAAGAAGACAAACTTACCACCCAATAGCTCCTGGAGAATAGACTTTCCATGCCCACGGAGCATTCCCATCAACAACAGACCCATTTGAGCCACCATCTCGAGTTGGATCAACTAATTCTGGATAATTCATGTAATTTGGAGCACTTTGATTTGCCCACATCTCAGGCACATTGTGATCCAAAAAAGCATAATCTTTACCATCAGAAGTATACAGATAGCAGCTCAGGCTATTAGCGACATCAGTTTGAGGATCCGTTGGTACAACAGGAATATAGAGTGGGGCAAGACCGGGAATAGTATTGTTAGCGGTATAGCTTCCCCAATTAACACACACACCTCTCCAGTTTCCAGATCCACCAGTCGAAGGATACGACCGATTGGCGGCATAATAAAACTCCAAAGCTGCTTGAACCTGCTTCATGTCAGTCACTCGCTCCGCAACACGTGATTGTTTACGAGCAGTCGTAAATGAAGCAAAAATAATGGCCGATAAAATACTAATAATAGCGATGGACACCATCAATTCAATAAGTGTAAATCCTTCGCTAGAATGTGCCTGTATGTTTCGCATATATAGTTTTGTTTAATAGGTAAACTCTTTACCTATAACTATACCACCTAACTTACCTTGTTTGCCGGTACTTTTCCACCAAAGAAATCGATGATATTTTGCGCAGCCAGTACGGCCATTTCATCTCGAGCTACTTTTGTCGCTGACGCAATGTGCGGAGTAATGACTACATTAGACAACTGCGCCAAGCCAGGAGCAAGCTGTGGTTCATTCTCAAATACATCCAGCCCTGCTCCAGCAATAATATGATTTTGCAATGCCGTGACAAGTGCAGCCTCGTCTACCACTGGTCCACGAGAGGTATTGATGAGATAGGCACTTGGCTTCATCATAGTTAAACGTTGTGCGTTGATCAAATGCTTCGTTGAATCAAGCAACGGCACATGAACAGTGACCACATCTGCAATTTTCAAAACACCTTCTGGAGTATCACAAAATGTTGCACCCAATTCTTTTTCGAATGGATCATTTTTCTTGACATCATAATAGACAACATTCATACCAAACCCTTTTTTCAAAATTTCAGCTACTCGATATCCAATTCGTCCAGCACCAAGAACACCGACGGTCTTACCTTTCAAATCAATACCTAAAAAGCCAAGTGGTTCCCAACCTTTGTACTTACCGGCACACAAATAGCTATCTGACTCAACAATACGTAATGAAAGAGACAAAATCAGACCGACCGTATGCTCTGCTACAGAGTCAGTCAACGCCCCCGGAGTATTGGTAATGGTAATACCTCGTTTGGTTGCTTCGGCTACATCAATATTGTTGTACCCGACCGCATAGTTGGCAAAAATCTTGGCTGTTGGTACCGCATCAAACACAGAGGCATTGATTTGGTTAGTCAACAATGGCAATACAGCATCGTATGGCTTCTTGGAAAGCGCTGTGAGCAACTCCTCTTGTGATAAAATTTTGTTTTCTCTATTAACATCCACTTCATAGCCAGCTTTGACTAACATTTCTTCGGCAATACTTGGAATTGTCTGTGTTATATATATTTTCATATTCAAATACCATTAAAAACTTTTAATTTGGCCTCGGCTACCGCCTCTACCGCCTCCACTGCGCTCTTCAAAAACTTGTACGGTGCGATCTCGTCTGGATTATCTGCCAAACCCTTTTGCAACCCTTGTTTATAGGCCACGCGGAGCTCGGTATTAATATGTACGATCGCCACGCCATTTTCGATTGCGGCGCGAAAATCATCATCTGAATTACCAGACCCTCCATGCAGGACAAGTGGTACACCAGTAGAAAGAGAAATTTCTTTAATCCGTGCAATATTCAACTTTGGATCAACACCGCCTCGGAGCATACCGTGAAAGTTCCCCACTGCTGGAGCAAGCATATCCACATGACTTTGGTCCACAAACTCCTTGGCCTTGACTGGATCAGTCAGTGAATGTTCATCAAGTAATACACCGGCGGGAATTTCATCGAGCACCTTTGACGACTGTCCGATAAAGCCCAGCTCACCTTCCACCAACACATCTCGGCCAACAGACCGTGCATAATCAACACACTGTGTGGCCAAAGCTACATTTTCTTCAAATGATAACTTTGCTCCATCAAAAATAACAGCATCAAACCCTGCATCAATAGCTTCTTTGACTCGATCAAATGAATAGGTATGATCTGCATTGAGAAAAATAGGGTAATCAAATTCCTCTCGCAAACTTTTAACCAGTACCGCTACTTGTCGTACACCGACAAAATCCCGCTCACCTTCTGACACACCAATAATCACTGGTACGTTCAGTTTGCGTGCGGCATTAAACACACCCCACAATCCTTCCATGTTTGAAATATTAAAATGTCCAATGGCAACTTTCTTTTCAACTGCATCCGTAATGTATTCTCGTAATGTTTTCATCCCGTTAGAGTTTTAATAAGAATCTGTTAATAATTAAATGGTCTAGGTGGAAAAAATATATGTATACCATCATAATCACGTAGATAAAACTCTAACGGGATCATGTTTCGATTATAGCATAAGAAAAAAATGTTTATCAAAACACAACATTTTCAAACACTATTCTACTTCAACAACAACTTCCTCTAAAGTTTCCTTCCGTGTCCCTACAACCTTACCATCCTTATATCCCACCTTTGCAAATTCCCCTATGACTTTTCCAGTCTCCTTGTCTAGTATATAAACACCATCATGATCAATACCGATCAATGCAGGTCCCTCCATGTCTATACTTGTATATTCTGATGTCAAAGCTTCTCCTGTTTCAGAATTAATCAGATGTACTCCTAAGATATTACCTGACATAGTATCTTTTCTTTCACGTGTAGATAGATGCTCGGTAATTGGATAATCCATGATCTTTTCTTGACTTTCTTGTGGTGATTCAAATGACATAATGTAACGTATTATTATTAATAGTAATACCACTATATCACCTCTTACGCATGATATATCAACAAGCAGTCCACACTATCACTTTTATATATGTAGTATGCTACTATACTTAATATGAAAAATTTAGACATCCTCGCCATTGGCGACATCGTCATCGACGCATTTATTAGACTAGAAAATGCCACGGTCAACTGTGACATTGACCATGAACACTGCAAACTCTGTATGGATTTTGGTCAAAAGATCCCCTACGAGTCAGTCACTATTTGTAATGCAGTCGGTAACGCAGCTAATGCCTCGGTCTCTGCTGCTCGCCTCGGTCGAGCCTCTGGTTTACTGACATATATTGGAGACGACCAAAACGGTACTGACTGTTTTGCCGAGCTTGAACGCAATGGTGTCGATACTTCCCTCGTCCACACTGCAGCTGGCAAGAAAACCAACTATCATTATGTCCTCTGGTACGATGTTGATCGCACTATCCTAGTCAAACACGAAACATTTGACTATGTCCTTGGTGATATTGGCGCTCCTGGGTGGATCTATCTGTCATCTCTTGGAGAAAAATCTCTCGATATGTACGGCCAGATTTCCACATACCTGAGAGACAAACCAGATATCAAATTGGCTTTCCAACCAGGAGTTTTTGATATGAAACTTGGTATAGAAAAACTAAAAAATATTTATGAACGGACCGAAGCTGTCTGCGTCAATGTCGAAGAAGCTCAGCTTATCCTAAACGAACCATCTCGTGATCTCAAAACACTCTTAAAGGGCCTGGCTGCACTTGGTCCAAAAAAAGTCTTTATCACCGATGGGTTTGAAGGGGCCTACGCCTATGATACAAACGAACCAGACAAATTTTGGTTTATCCCCGTCTACCCCCACACCCCATTTGAGCGCACTGGTGCTGGTGATGCATTCTTTTCAACCGTTATTTCAGTCCTCTCTATGGGCAAGCCTGTTCACGAAGCTCTAACCTGGGGACCTATCAACTCGCAATCAGTGGTGCAACAGATCGGCGCACAACAAGGTCTCCTCTCCCAGGACCAACTTCTGGCCTTCCTGGCAAAAGCTCCGGCGGAATATATAGTGAAGGAAATTTAGTATTAGTTGCAAAAAACACATGAGGTGATATCTTGATGGCAGGAGGTTTTACCCATGAGTCCAATCGTATACGTGACACTAATAAGCACGGGGGTGATAAGCGCAACAGTTCTCCTTCTTATAATGTTGGCTAACGATCGAAACAGAAAAGTTTTTCTGTGGTCATTTGGAGGATTTTTGGTCATTATCATCACCATGTTGTACATGGTCATCGAGTTCGGTCCAAAGCCAGCTGAACAACATATCAACCCGTCACAGATCACCAGGACTGTGGCGGGTTTTACTTTTTAATTTTTCCCGTCTGTCATTCCGGGCTTGAGCCCTCAATCTATGATTAGATATGCATGATGGGTGGATTCCGGGTACGTCCAAATTACTGGCACCCCGGAATGACAGAAAAGGTCTTTGCTATTGACTCATGCCTATTGCCTCGTGACCATCACTTCCTCTTCATTACTTTCTGTACTGCCTCCTCAATATGTGATTCACCCATTCCGTAATATTCAAGTAGCTCATCTGGTGTTCCACTTTGTCCAAACACGTCTCGCACGCCAACAAATTCAATCGGTGTTGGTATATGTTGCGACAAATATTCCGCCACTGCAGAACCAAGGCCGCCAGCAATTTGGTGTTCTTCTACCGTAACCAGTGCCCCACAATCTTTTGCCAATTCCAACACTGCTTTTTCGTCCAGTGGTTTAATAGTATGTACATTCAAAACTTTCACTGTTATCTTCTCTTTGTTGAATTTTTCTGCCACTTTAAGTGCTCGATAGACCAATGCTCCAGTGGCAATAATACCCACATCAGCCTTGCCCTCTACTCCGTACACCAAGTTTGCCTTCCCTATTTCAAATGGCGAGTCTTCAGTCGTGATGACTGGTGTCTTTTCTCGAGCCAGACGTATATAGACAGGAGCCTTGAGCCCGACAGAGGCCAAGGTAGCCTTGCGAGCTTCAATATGATCACAGGGTGATATGACCACCATCTTGGGAATAACACGCATAATAGCCAAGTCCTCAATGGCTTGGTGTGTTCCACCATCTGGACCAACTGAAATACCAGCATGTGATCCCGCAATGATCACCGGTCGGTTGTTATAACAAATAGTGGTACGGATCTGTTCCCAATTTCGTCCTGGTGAAAACATCGCATAACTGGTGATAAAGGGGACTTTACCCATAGCCGCCATACCACTCGCCACTGAAGCCAAATTTTGTTCAGCAATACCGATTTCAATAAATCGATGGGGGAATTTGTTACGAAACAAATGCATCTGTGTTGATTCAGTCAAATCAGCACATAGTCCAACCACGCGTTCATCTAGTTCACCAGCAGCCAACAGTCCCTCACCAAAACCTTTACGTATTGGTACCTGCTCAATATCTTTGTCCCATAACTTAGGATTTAATTTTTGTAATTTATTGATCATATTTTTTATTGTATTCCATAGCCCGTGAAAAGTCCGTACACTGTCCAAATTACACCAAGAATAATCAAAATATTCCCCAAATTATGAGTTCTTTCAAGAGATAATTTACCGACGGGTTTTTCATCTTTAACAAAAACTACTCCTGTGATAATTAAAATCAGTGCAGGAATATTTAAGAATAACATGAAGAAAAATGTAAATAGTACGGCCATATTTATTCTTTATATACTTGTAACAACACTAAGATTACCACGAACTTTCAGATTTGGGGCAAGGTCGCGTATAAATTCTGGAAAATATTTGGAGACGTATTAGACATACGGCGGAGAATATTTTTAGAATTTAGACGATGAGATTGGCCAAATATGGAAGTTCCTACTGATGCTCACTGCGAATCTGTCCTCCTAGGGTTCGCAACTCATGCAATGCAATAGTCACCTGCTCTGCCTTTGCTGGCTCTCCTGCAATATCTGTCCCTGGTATATTGCCGTGCCATTTAAAGTCTCGCTCCATATACGATACTCCTTTACCCGGGATCGTCCGAGCAATGATGACTGATGGTCCATCAAAAACCGCTTGAGCACGACCAACAGCCTCGATGATTGCTTGAAAGTTATGCCCATCAATTTCCTCGGTATGCCAACCAAAACTTTCAAATTTATGCGAGAGCGATTCCAATGGCATGACATCCTCAGTGTAGCCATCAATCTGAATATTATTTCTATCGACAATGGTAATGATCTTACCTAGTCGTTCCTTACCAGCAAGCATAATAGCTTCCCAGTTTTGACCTTCGTCAAGTTCCCCATCACCTGTCAAACAATAGAAAAACTTGTCAGATGTTTGACCATTATCGATTCGATCAACCAATGCCATACCAACAATTTGTGACAGTCCTGAACCAAGTGGACCAGAACTGTTTTCCAAATATGGTAAAAATTCACGATGAGGGTGACCCTGCAGTCGTGATTGAAATTTTCGTAAGGTCAATAACTCTTTCACTGGGAAATATCCACTGTGAGCCATAGCCGCATACAACACGGGGCAGATATGACCGTTGGACAAGACCACACGATCACGACCCTCCCAGAACGGATTGGTCGGTTCATGTTTCAATACATGAAAATACAAAGCAGTAAAAACATCAGCCATACCGAGCGGACCGGCAGAGTGGCCAGAACCTGCCGCGACAAGCATTTCAATAATAGAAATACGAATATCGTTTGCTTTTTCTTTCAGTAATTCTATTTTTTCACTGGTCAGATCAGACATGGATATAGTATAGCGCATAATGTGGCACAAAGAAAAACACCCAGAGATGTCTGGGTGTTTTTCTTCGAATTATTTAGTTAAGTCCAATTGTCGATTCACCTCTTCTAATCTTTTTGCTTCTTCCATTGCCTTTTTTCTCTTGTCATACAATAACCATGCAATAAGCATCAATAGTAACAAGATAAGGAGGTCTACAAATCCAAAGAAGTATGCATCAAAGAGAGAGCATGAGTTTGGAGCAAAGAGTCCCTTAATCCAATTCCATGGGAATGCAAACGCTGCTCCTGCAAAGTTTACAAATCGTTCGTTGAACCCAACTTCATTTGTTGGCAAGACTGTTGGTGCATTGATCTGTTCAATTGTTGGAGGAGCAACCTGTATACCGTTTGGATTTGCACAATAAATCTGATTGATCTTTTGTTTAGTAAAGATATAGACAAAGCCTGTTGGAGTAGTCGTCGCCCATGGTGCAAGAATGTCTTGAGTATATTTCACTTGGAAGTTTTCCACAGCATCAAATGTCGGCTGATCAAAGGTACCGCTTACCTGCAAAGTTGTATCACCTTCATAATCACGGAGGAATCGCTGTAGTTTTTCAACTTCAATAACACTATTGTTTTGGCCGATATGGAGATAGTCATACAAATAGACACATGCATTACCACCATTACCTCCGCCATTGGTTACTGGAGGAACAGGTGTGACAACAATTGGATTCGTTGGAGTAATTACTGGAGGGATGATAGTGGTGGCACCACCTGGAGTCAAACTAATTTCATTACCGACAAATACAGCAGAGATACCATCACCAGACACTGGCCGGAAATAATATGTCACACCGTGTTGTATTGGCACAGTTACTGAATGTTCAATAACGAGTGTACCGTCAAAGACACTTGATGTGGCATACCCAAACGGCGCAATTTTATTAACAATTGATGCAAATGAATTTGTATCGTAGCCAACCTGAGTAGTCGCAGGAATGTTTGTTGTCCATGTTACCAACGCAACACCAGTAGAAATTTCAACAACCTTTTCATTTGAGATAGCAAGCAAGGTATTGTTTCCACTACCTCCTCCACCTCCACCACAGTTTGAGGTACAGCCACCACCGCCACCTCCTCCGCCACCACAATTTGATGTACAACCTCCTCCACCTCCAGTTGATTGTGGATTAATTGTAATAACAAGTACTGCACTCGTTGTGGCAAGACCATTAGCAGCATTTAACGTCACTGAATATGTTCCAGCTATTGTGGGTGTACCCGATATAGTATCACCAGAAAATGTGAGCCCTGCAGGAAGTGTTGATGTACTTACTGAGTAGTTGATTGTTGATGTAGAATTTGATGTTGCAGTAATTTGGTAACTAAATCCAGTTCCCACTACTCCTGTTGCAGTCAAAGGACTCGTAATAGCAATAGTATTTACTATAGGAGTTGAAGTCGCCACAATCACTGTTGCCGTATCATGTGTAAGCACTCCATTTGCATTAGCAACTGAATATGTGAGGACATATGTATATCCAAGTTGGCAAGGGGCAGTCGTTCCTACCATTGTTCCTGACAAACTATTGAAATTAAATGGTCCACTGACATTTGTATGATTACCATTTACGTCAACACATGCATCATTTGCAACAGGCTGATTGGTTGCCGTATTATAAATTTGATCTGTACTACTTGCAGTCACCCCATTTGTAGACGCCCAGACATATGTAATGTTTGTATTTGGTACTACAGTAATCGAATGACTTCCATTGGCGGTTAATGATGCAGTTGGAGACGGTGATGATGTCGTGGCTGTTGTATACTTTTCGAGTATGTAGATTGTTTGATTTGTGTTTGCAGAATTCACTGTCACCATACCATCAGTGGTCAGATTTCGTGATGCGTCATCAGCTGGATTTGTATTGAAAAGTTCTGGACTATAGAGAGAGAAATCAGAAATATTATTTACCAACTGATCGTTGTATTTAGCTACATTAAAGTTCGCTCCGGTGACTGCAAGCTGTGTATAGTAATAGTCACTAAATGGAAGTGAACTAAATGTAACACAATCTGAATCATTCAAGGACATTATTGTCTTTTTGTTTGGATTAAATGTCCCTGAAGACCATGTCTTTGAACCAACAATGGTAGAAGTTGAAGACGCAATGGTAGTACTAGTACCAATATTAAGGGTGAACAATCCACTTGGAAGTCCGTATGAACTTGTTGCTATGGTATTATTTTGATCAGCAATGACCAAACAAACGTTTATTTGCCCCGTATTACTTCCTCCACCAGTACTGCTATTGGACACTACAACAGTTCTTGTCTTTGAAGCAGTTAATCCTCCTGAATCTGTAACTGTATACGTAATAGTGGTTGTTCCAATCACCGCAGTATTGACTGTTCCAGTCACTACAATCTTTGAGGTCAAGTTACCGTCTTCAGCATCCTGAGCTGTTGCACCTGGATCATTCCACACCTGTCCGAGAGTTAAATACATTGGATTTGCTCCAATAATTGTGATAGTTGGTGCGGTATTGTTAGATCCACCACCACAATTAACCGTACACACTACCGGATTCACCTGTACGGTCCGTGTTGTTGAGGTACTCAAACCACCACTATCAGTCACTGAGTATGTCAATGTGTATGTTCCTGCCACCGCAGCGTTTACATTGCCTGTCACCACAATCTTTGAAGTGATATTTCCATCTTCAACATCGAGAGCAATAGCCCCTGGATCAATAAAAGGAGTGCCCGCTGTCATACTAAAAGGATTTGCACCGATCAATGTAATAACTGGTGGGTTATTTGTCGCATTTGTTGCAGCAACGATAGTGATAGATGCGGTATCAGATGCATATTGACCAGTAGTACCCACAACTCCGTATGTAAATGTATATGTATATCCGATCTGACAGTCTAAAGTCAGTTTATGTAAAGCAGTACCACCAGTTCCATACAAAATGTTTGTATCTGTACCAGAAAGATTTCCACAAGCATCACTTGCTACTGGTGTATGACCTGCAGTCAAATATATTTGTCGAGTTGTACTAGCTGTGGCAGCTATAGCATTGGTAGATGACCATGCATAATCAACAAATGTTCCCGCAGGAATAGTAATCGCATGAGAACCATTGACCGTAAGGGACGCAGTGACCGCACCTGGCGTACAATCCTGCACAACAAAAGATACGGTGGCAGAGGCAAGGACGGTTGTACCATCGTAAATACCGACGGTCTTTGTCCAAGAACCTACTGCTAGTGATGGAATTGCTGGACCAGACCATGATCCATTACTATCGAGATTTTCATTGTAATAGTCATTTGATTCACCAGTTGGAATACCGTTTTTTGTTGAAGACCAAAGAATCTTGTCTCCTGCCAAAGATGAAGCTGGACTACCTGTTACAGAGTATGTGATTGTATCATTTGCATGACCATTGGTGTAAATACAAAATGTGTTTGGTGTA
>CAIQCQ010000032.1 GCA_903870365.1 uncultured bacterium
AAGAGTTTCAAAAAAAGATTGAAATCATGAACAACAAATACAAAAAATCACTCCGATACCGGAGTGCGAATGAGGTGAGTAGAGAGTATGGTATACTCTGAGGTATTAGCAACGAAGTTGCATTTCACCCCAGAATTTACACTTTTTATAAGATGATAATCAGGCATTAAAACTCTAACCGGGTCAAGTAGATTTTTAGTCAAAAATAAGGTAGATTTGTAGCCATCCCACGTCGCTAATACTTTGCGGGATACATAATTAACAGGTCAGAAGTCAGGTAACCCTTTGTCGCAAGAATCTTAGTCATGGAGCGACAAACACCTTATTTTTGAACACATTATATGAGCAAAATTATCGAGGAAAAGGAAGAAGGAATCGAGGAAAAAAAGGCCACTCTGATGGACACACTGGTTGAAAAATCAGCCACTCCTCCATCTATCGACGACATCGTCGAAGGAACCGTATTGGCAATTGAAAAAGGTGCAGTATATATCGATATACCACCATTTGGTACGGGTATTATTTTTGGTCGTGAATATATCAATGCGCGGGATATCATCAAGAAAATTAACATTGGTGATTCTGTTGCCGGCAAGGTGGTTTTTCTGACCAACGAAAACGGCTACATTGAAATCTCTCTCAAGGAAGCTCGTCAGGCGTTGATCTGGTCAGAAGCCGAAGAAGCCATCCGTGACAAAAAAGTATTTGAGATCGCTGTCCAGGAAGCAAACAAAGGAGGTCTTATCATGTCATGGCAAGGTATCTCTGGTTTCTTGCCTGCATCACAGCTCAAGACTGAACACTACCCTCGCGTCAACGACGGTGACAAGGAACGTATCTTGGAAGAGCTCCGTAAACTTGTCGGTACAAAACTCTCAGTAGCTATCATTGGAGTGAATCCAAAAGAAGGTAAACTGATCTTCTCTGAAAAGAACCCGACAGAAAAGAGTAAAGAAGTGATGATCGACAAATACGCTCTTGGTGATATCGTCGAAGGTGAAGTCACGGGGATCGTCGACTTTGGTATCTTTGTTAAAGTCGAAGATGGTTTGGAAGGTTTGGTTCACATTTCAGAAATCGACTGGGCACTTGTGGAAAACCCACGACTTCTCTTCCACGTTGGTGACAAGATCAAAGTAAAAATTATTGAAATCAAAGAAGGCAAGATTTCTCTGTCACTCAAAGCGCTCAAGGAAAACCCATGGAAGTCTGCAGAAGGTAAATACAAAAAAGATGATACTGTACAAGCAGTGGTCATCAAGTTCAACAAGCACGGAGCATTGGCCAGTATCGAGGAAGGTGTGGCAGGACTTGTGCACATCTCAGAGTTTGGTAGTGAAGAAAAACTTCATACAGCACTCGAGCTTGGTAAACGATATACGTTCAAAATAACTCTCTTCGAGCCAAAGGAGCAGAAGATGACACTATCTTTTGTCGACCCTTCTAAGGAAGTAAAGTAGCTCACAGCCCAAGTCTTTTTCCTCAATTTCGTTGTTGGAAACAGAAAACAGAATCCTCATCGTATACTCGATACGCCTCGGATTCTGTTTTCGTTTCCGCCTAGAACTAGAGAAAAAATCCTCTGGGATTCGTGACCTAGATTTTAGTTTTCATTTCAAAGGGAATTTTCTCCCCGTCATTCCGGACTTGATCCGGAATCCAAGAAAATAAGAAAAGGGCTGATCTCACGATCAGCCCTTTTTCGAATGTACTACGCCGCGATAGCCTTCTGTAGGTTCAGGATGGAAACGAACCTGAGCCCATCCGTCATCATCAGATCCTTCTACCAACATGGCAGTAAAGTACCACATTCTTTGACAGCGTTTTTTATCATCCTCCTGAAAAAAAGAGACAATGACCTTACCTGAAAAATCGAGAACATTAGATTCCAATATAGCATCCTCGATCCAGAATTTCAGAAACCGGCACTGAGGAGACCCATCACGCACCTGTAATACAACATCATTCTGTTTCTCTTTTGTCCCTTGTATGCGAAATGAATCAAACATCTTGAGAACTCCTTGAATCCGAAAGAATACACATTCGAGTTGATACGTTTTACCTTCCTCTATCTCCATTTCCGTCTCCTTCTGCCATTTTTATACCACGGAAGGACTGTAAAAAACAATCTATCTCGTCATTCCGAGATTGATCTGGAATCAAAAATAACTAGAGAAACTTCCTGGATAACATCTGGGGAGTTTTTTGATATAAAAAATGCTGTAACTATATTTCAAGTTACACCAAAATTTTATCAGACTGCCTGTTGTTTTGTCTTCAAGCCATCTGCATGTAACGCCGCCAAAGCAGCTGTAACTTCCGCCTCCGGACAGACAGCGTACCACTGGTTTTCTTCACCATTCCAGAGGCTCCAGTGGAGACTTGGAACCGTAGAATTTAATGGTTGAAATCTAAAAGGATTCCTATTGTCGTGGTACGTCACGACGATTCTTTTGTACATGTTAATCCTCTGTCATTTTTATGTCACGCCAATATTTTAAAAACAATAGTTAATTCGAGCATTTAGGGATTTCCAAATCTGGATGCAGTCCTAGGCGAAAAGTGAAAAAGTATGCGAGCCGTACCGAGTCGTACGGTGAGTGTTGTTTTTTACTTTTCAACAACGGAATGCGCCAGATTTGGAAGTTCCGTTAGTTAAAGAAGGTCATCGCCGGTTCACGGCCGTGGGTGACGAATAGTTCCAGTGCCTCATTTGTTTGCTTTGACATCTTTTTCAACACACCTAGTTGGTCGGGGGTAAATTTTCCCAAAATAACTTTCTCCACAGCCTCTTCACCACTTGGTTTTTTCATTTTTCCACCGGCAGTAGTCGGCGATATACCCATACGCAAACGTGAAAACTTTTCTGTCTTGAGTGCTTTGATTATCGACTCAATCCCCTTGTGCCCACCAGACGAACGATTGAAAGAAATCTTGCCACTACCAAATGGTAAATCGAGGTCGTCATAAATCACGAGTAGTCGTTCCGCCCCCTTCACACTAGTGACAAAAGTCTTTGCTGACAGACCTGACTTATTCATAAAAGTCTCTGGGCAAAGGAGCGTCACCACGTTACTACCAATTTTACCTTTGGAAATGAGCGCGTTAGATTTCTTGTCAGACTTCCATTCAGGAAAATTATGTGCCACACGAAAATGTTCGATCATAATCCGACCCAAGTTGTGGCGTGTCTGTGTGTATTCGTCTCCTGGATTACCGAGGCCGATAAAAAAGTATTGCATAGCAATACTTTAGTCTGTAAAGTCTGCAAAGTCAAAAGTCCATAAAGTAATTCTCATATACATGAGAGCGTACATATGAACATTTTGATTAAAAATTAAATAAAAAATTATGTCGTACTCGACATGTACAACACCCAACAATACAAAATCCCATTGTGTCAAACGACGTTGAACTATATAATAACCGTATGCAAAATTCTGAAGAAGTTGTTATTGCTCCTCCTACTATGCCCGAGCCAAAAAAATATTCTTTTTGGACCGAGCTCATTACTTTTGTTGCTATCGCGGTGTTTATCGTCTTGCCATTTCGCTGGTTTGTCGCTGAACCATACATTGTTGACGGCACGTCGATGTTCCCCACTTTTGACACCGGTCATTATCTCATTGTAGACAAAGTCACCTGGCATCTCATTCATCCACCACAGCGCTATGACGTCGTGGTCATGCTCTTTCCTGATCCCGTCACCACTGACCCCGCAAAAGATTTCATCAAACGCATCATAGGACTACCGGGTGAGACCGTCACCATATTTGATGGACAAGTTAGCATCACTAATACCACTCACCCAAAAGGTTTTATTCTCGACAGCTCTTTTGTCAAATACCCAAAAAATGACGATACCATGGTGGTGACACTAAAAGATGACGAATACTTTGTTATGGGTGACAACCGTGCTGGATCATATGACTCGCGATATTGGGGTCCCCTACCAGCAAAAGACATTATTGGTCATCCTATTCTCCGCCTCTGGCCACTCAACAAAATTGGTTTTAATCCAGGAGGTATCACATCAGTCACTGCCACTACCACCACTCAATAAACGCACGCATCATTACTACCATGCCAGAAAAATCTGCCAAAAAATTACCAAAAGATTCACTTTTGCTACAAGAGCTTGATGAGAGTGCGTGTATTGCTCATCACTATGGTTTCATTCCCATTATTACTCCAAAGATCACTACGGACGACAAAACTAAAGGTAAAACACTCAAAACAACTGAATCTCACCCTGGTGAGACAGAGGAACAAATAGCTGTCATGCGACTTTTCCAGGAAGGTGCATTTGCTCGCACCCCCCAGCCACCAATGGTCTACTTCAAAAAACCATTTGTTGGGAGTGACGTTCGCAAAAAACCAAACACCGAAATGTGTGGTCTCGAAGCTGTTGGTGCAAACAAATCCACTGCCGAAGCATTGATCATTAAAACCGCCTGGACCATACTGACCGAATCAGGTGCCACAGACATGCGTGTCGAGATCAATTCTATGGGTGACAAAGAATCCTTTGTTCGTTTTGAACGTGACTTACATATATATTTTCGTAAACACATTCACACACTATCTGGTGAGATGCGTCAAAAATTTAAAGAAAATAATCTGGATATTTTATCTACTGAAGAAGGAAAAACAGAAGATGATAATGAATTTATCCGCAACGCCCCCAAACCAATGGCTTGTTTGTCCGAACCAAGCCGTGTTCACTTCAAAGAAGTACTCGAGTTTTTAGAAACAACCGGTATTCCCTATCAAATCCAGCCAGGATTAATCGGTAACAAACAATATCACTCACACACCATCTTTGAAATTAAAGGTAAAGCAAGTAAAACAGTACCTGAGACAACACTAGCCTACGGTGAACGCTACAATTATTTAGCTAAAAAAATTGGCTTCAAAAAAGATGTGCAGTCTTGTGGTGCCACTCTCTTTATACCAAAACAAAATACTCAGAAAACAAAAAAGAATATACTGCTAGAAAAAATGAAGCATCCTCGTTTGTATATTGTTCAGCTTGGAACTTTGGCCAAACTCCAGACACTCAATATTATTGAACTCCTTCGAGAAGAAAATATTCCGGTCTATCATGCTCTGACCAAAGAAAATATTGGTGGCCAACTCCAAGCAGCAGAATATCTCCAAGTCTCTCACTTGCTCATTATTGGTCAAAAAGAAGCCTTGGAAAAATCAGTGGTCGTCCGCTCCACCGACCTACGTGTGCAGGAAACCGTCAATGTCTGTGATTTGTGCGAATACCTCAAAAGTATTCTGAAAGGAAACTAGAGTTTGTATTATCTTTTTCGTTCATATACACTATTTTTGAAAGAGTATATTGGTGATGAACAACTACCCGGTGCGAAACGTTGTTCCCTGCCTAATGGTGGCGATGCCAGTGCTGGTAAGCTCCGCGCGCTTAAGGAGATATGGATTCTAGATCCAAAAACAACACTTGTAGAGTAACTTCTATGAGAGCCCAGTCTATCCCGAGGATGCCAAACTACAGGTGGTAGGTTTGGAATATACACTTTCAAGCCCTGCGATAATATCAAAGGGCTTTTTCTTTTTGATATGTAAACCAAAGCCCATGTAAGTACGCTTGGAGGATTTTTGCCCCAGTTCTAGGCGCGAACTAGATAAGAATTCGGAGACGTATTCGATATACGGCGGAGAATTCTTATCGGTGAGCAACAACGAAATGGGGCAAAAAGACCCGAGCTGTAGTAGACATACAGAGGACCATATGATAATATGGTGGGCATATGTCAATCAATGTTGAGGTTACAAAAACAGACAACGAAAACAACCTAGCCGTCCTCCGACGTTTTACCAAGCGTGTCCAGGGATCAGGTGTATTGCCTCGTGTCCGCAGTATCCGCTACGCTGTTCGCAAGCCATCTGAATACGTTAAAAAGAAAAAGACTCTCAAAGTCTTGGCACGCCGAAAAGAAGTCAATGCACTGATCAAACTCGGTAAAATGCAAGAGACCAACGGCCGAAAACCTAAACGATAATATTTCCACGTCATTCCGGCCTTGAGCCGGAATCTACGTATTTAATGTATTAATATATATCCTGGATTCCGGCTCAAGGCCGGAATGACAGAAAAACCTTATGGCAGAATACAATCTCTTTATTACCAACACCACTCGCACAAAGGTACCCGTACTTCCTTTTGCCACACTCAAAGAAGCAGTGTTAGGTAAAGAATATGAACTATCCCTCGTCTTCGTAGGTGAGGCAAAAATCAAAGAATTAAACCTTGCCTATCGTGACAAAGATATGCCGACTGATATCCTTAGTTTTACCCTTTCTGACACATCGGGTGAGATTTTCATCTGTCCCTCACAAGCAGAAAAAAAATCAACGGAATTTGATCGGGATAGTAATAATTTTCTCCAATTCTTGTTTATCCACGGTATGTTTCATTTGAAAGGAATGGAACATGGTAGTACAATGGAAAAAGCGGAAAAGAAAATACGAGAAAAATTCGACTTGTAGCCTTTGCTTGAAATTTTTATTCGTTACATTTTTTAAAATACACGAAAATCTTTTGTTAAAGATTTTCTCTATACGGCACAGTCGTGCCTGCCAAGGTATTTTAAAAAATGTAACTTCAACAAATTTCTCTATTTAAAGTAACCCGCCCATACTTTTTCGCTTTTTCTATTGTACGCTAAGGGAGTGGAGGGAAAAATGCACGTCCCATTCGTATCTCGTAATTCTTGTTTTGTATTTCTTATTTCTATTTATAATGGCCAAAGAAAAAATAACCGTCGGCATAGACTTGGGCACAAGCACCATCAAAGTGGCGGTTGTTCAATTTGAACAGACAAACAGCAAAGAAAACAAACGTATTCCTCATATCCTCGGCACCGGTATCGCCCCCACAAAAGGTATTCGTCGTGGCGCGATCGAGGATATCACCGAACTCAACGTAAGCCTCGCTACCGCCATTGCTCTGGCCGAAAAATCATCTGGTATCAAAATCAAACAAGCCGAAGTGTCCGTGGGTGATGCAGGTCTTAAGTCCTTTACCGCATCTGGTGACACCATCGTCAGTCGTGCAGACCTCGAGATCACTGACCTCGATTATAACAAAGCATCTGAGAGTTCGGAGAGTAGCCTTGCTCCTACATTGACCATAAACAAACGCATCATTCACCGTATACCAATTGGGGCCAGAGTAGACGGCCACATTATCTTTGATGGCAAACCTATCGGTATGAAAGGCTCCAAGCTCGAAGTCCGCAACCTCTTTGTCGCCGTCCTCCTCCCCCACTTGTCACGCATTGCCCGAGTCGTGGAAAACAACGACGTCGAGATCATTGATGTGGTGGTAAACCCTCTCGCATCCAGTATGGCGTGTCTGTCCAAAAGCCAAAAGATCGCCGGCTGCGTCCTGATCAATATTGGTGCCGAAACCACCTCGATGATCGTCTACGAAGAAAACCTCCCTGTCTCACTGGAAATATTTCCACTCGGTGGCCAAGACATCACCAACGACATTGCTCTCGGTCTGAAAATCTCTATCGAAGAAGCTGAGAGTATCAAAATCGGTGCCATGACTCCAAGCACTGTGTCACGTAAAAAACTAGATGAAATCATCGAAGCACGCCTCGATGATATTTTTGAACTTGTCGAAGCTCATTTGAAAAAAATTGGCCGCAGCCAGCTCCTTCCCGCAGGTGTTTTTCTGACTGGTGGTGGGTCAAAAATCCTTGGTATCGAAGTCATGGCTAAAAATTTTCTTAAGCTGCCCACAAAAGTAGTCTCTATTCCTAGTGGCGTACCAGGAAAAAATATCGAATCCATCTGGTCAGTAGCATACGGCCTCTGCCTCCTTGGTATATCCAATGAAGAAAATGCGGGTGGTGAACCATCCAATATAAAAGAAACTATCAAAAAAGTCTTTACTTGGCTCAAACAATTCTTGCCGTAAGAATACTATTATTTTTGTAAAAAAGGAGCCAACGACAGTTGTGTCGCTGGCCCCACAAGTAATACAGTACTACGTGGCTCGAGTTGAGCCAGAATTTTTCCTTTTAAACAAAGTGTCGTTGACGACGCATAACAGAAACCGAGCGTATTACCACACGCCTGATTTCATCTGGTGCAACCCCATAGCGATCAGCGAGCTGATCTGTGCTCTCCATTCCACTGACCCTTTTAAGGACAATGTCCCTCTCCTGTTCGTTCAAACCACAGCCATCCATTATCTGATCGACTATACGCGATGCTTCCGTAATAACAGCACCGAGGGAACAATACTCCCTCACCGGCACACGACGGATATCCCTCCGTCGAATACCCTCCGACGAACCGGCATCCGTCATATCTGAATACTCAACTCTTGCTACTTCAATCGGCGTTAGATGTATCATCCCTTACCCTTTCGCTTCTGAAATTTAAACAGTTACTTGACTACATTTCTATAGTACATTAGAGCAAAATGCTTCGGACATGTCAAATCTATGTTGTATAAAAAAGGAGCCACCCCGACAGACAATGTCGTTGTGGCCCCAAAGTGTTAAGTGCTACGTGGTCCGATTTGGACCAAGATGTTTTACGCGGCCGCTTGTTGCGGCATCCAACCCTTTTCAATCTCTCTACCCTTTTCCACCAGCCGGCAAAGAACCGGCACGCCTCTGCCATTCTGACAAAGTTTACTCAGACCTTTACCGAGAATCCCCATGGCATTCTCAGCGGTCGTCTTCAGACTGTCCGCGACCAGATAAAGATCCTCCTCTTCGAGAACTAATCTGGTTATGAGTGTTCGCTCAAGATCATTGAGTTGAAGCTCGATAGCCCTCCGTGCTCTCCTTCGCTCCTCCGCTGTTGGAACAACATTCCATGCTTGCTCCAGCAGATCATCGACAGTACGTACAGGAGAAGTCCCCATATTCATTGCAACAGCCGTTATATTCATGCAAACCTTCTTCCTAGTGTTTTTACACTACTGACTTAGGTAAAACTAGACTCCCACCCCCTCACACATTCCTACTGTACATTAGAGCAAAACGCGTAATATATGTCAAACTAGTACGGCTACTAATGTCCAGATATAACATAGTTAGAAACCAAAATTTCTCCCTGGTCAATTGTTTCTTTTCCACAGTCTTTCTGATAGTATACGCCTGTCACCAAGTCTTCCTCTTTTTTAACTTTATAGACTTTACGACTTTATAGACTTTTTAACTATTTATATATGCCTCAGATCAAACCAGAAGTAGAAACATTCGCTCGCATCAAAGTCATCGGTGTTGGTGGCTCTGGAAAAAATGCCCTCAATCATATGGTCAATTCTCGTGTCAAAGGTGTTGACTTTATCGCGGTCAATACTGATTCACAGGACCTCCATCACTCACTGGCAAAAAAGAAAATCCACATTGGTAAAAATGTTACTCGTGGACTCGGTACTGGCATGAATCCAGAACTTGGTAAACGTGCAGTCGAAGAAACAAAAGAAGAACTCCAAGAAGCGATCAAAGGTGCGGACATGGTCTTTATCGCTGGTGGACTCGGTGGTGGTACCGGTACTGGTGCTTCACCGATCGTTGCGCGTATTGCAAAAGAAATGGGTGCATTGACCGTCGCTGTCGTGACCAAGCCATTTTTCTTTGAAGGACAACAGCGCATGAAGCTTGCCGACCAAGGTCTCGAAGAACTCCGCCAAGCTGTCGATGCGATCATCGTCATCCCCAACGACCGTCTGCTTTCTACTATCAGCAAGGAAACCACTGCCAAGCATGCTTTTGCTATGTGTGATGATATCCTCAAGTCAGCTGTAGAAGGCATCTCTGACCTCATTACCACTCCTGGTATCATCAATATCGACTTTGCCGACATTCGCTCTATCATGAATAATGCTGGTGCAGCACTCATGGGTATTGGTTTTGCCAGTGGTGAAAAGCGTGCCGAAGAAGCAGCAAAAATGGCTATCAATTCACCTCTATTGGAAGTATCGATGAACGGTGCAAAAGGAGTGCTTTTCTCTATTGCTGGCAACGACGATCTGACTATGTTTGAAATCCAAGATGCCGCAAAGGTTATCACTGAATCCGCTGATCCAAATGCCAAGATTATCTTTGGAACAGTCAAAGATGAAAAATTGAAAAAAGGTGAAGTCAAGATCACCGTCATCGCGTCAAACTTCCCAGAAAACTATACAAAGAAAACATTGTTCCAGTCTGAACCAATGCCGGAAAAGAAAAAGGAAGAAGAAAAAACATACGGTGGCGTCCAGATCCAAAAACCACAGACTACAAACACAGTGACTATCGAAGAAAAAA
>CAIQCQ010000033.1 GCA_903870365.1 uncultured bacterium
CCATACTTCGAGCAATTTCTCTGTATCCATACCCTTTGTCTAACAAGATCTTGATTTCTAATCTATCGACTAACTTCAATTTTGGTTTTTTCGCCATACAAGAATGATACAACTGTCCTGATTCATTACGGAATGGATTTACCATATGGTAAACAGAGAGAACGTTCAAAGCATCATGAAGAAGCTTAATAAACTTGAAGACAATGTAACGGAAGATCCGAAAAAAGCTTTCGTCCAAAAAAAATCTGATATTCCTGTATGGAGATCAACGGAACTCTGGGCAGGATTTGATCGGTTAAACCACGAGCTAGGAAATCTAGTGGAATTACCCGTAGAACATGTAAACGACATTATACAAGTGAAGACATACGAAGAACTGTTGAAAAGACTGGTGATGTTTGCCAAGTTTTATATCGAATAAGTTCTTCCCTCACCTCCTCACAAAGCACCGGCAACCCCGGCGCTTCCTTTTTTTATCAAAATATGCCATAATCATATTTCATTTCCGCTCATGCGGTTTTTTGAAACAAAATTCTCTACGTCATTCCAAGCTTGACCTGGAATCCACCTGATTCAAGATGGATTCCAGGTACCACGTGGGCGTTCTGCAATGACAGAGAAATAAGAGGGTTTATTTAAATCAAATTTTAGGAGGTTCAGATTTGAAGCAAGGTCGCGTATAAATTACAAAAATATTCGGAGACGTACTATGGCGTACGGTGGAGAATATTTTTAGGAATTTAGACGATGAGATTGCCCAAAGATGAGCCTCCGTACACATATGGAAATTAGAAATATTGCGATCATCGCTCACGTGGACCACGGCAAGACAACTCTGACCGACGCTATTTTGCGACAAAATGGTATGGAGCAAGAAGGTGTATCCATGGACAGTAACGACCTGGAAAAGGAACGTGGTATTACTATTTATGCAAAAAACACTTCCCTCTTTTATAATGGAACAAAAGTAAACATCGTAGACACCCCAGGCCACTCCGACTTTGGTTCTGAAGTGGAACGCGTGCTTCGATCTATCGACACTGTCCTCCTTGTTGTCGACGCTCAGGAAGGTCCGATGCCACAGACTCGTTTCGTGCTCAAAAAATCTCTCGAACTTGGTATCAAACCAATCGTGGTCATCAACAAGATCGACAAACCGGCATCTCGACCAGCAGAAGTGCACGAAATGCTCCTCGAACTCTTCCTCGACCTTGGTGCTACAGACGAACAACTCGACTTTACGACGGTCTACGCTATTGGTCGTGAAGGTCGTGCAGGCATGACACCAACTACTCTTGCTGAGAATTTGAACCCACTCCTTGACGTAATCCTTGCTCAAGTACCAAACGCCGCCACAGAAACAGAAGGTCCTGCCGTCCTCCAGGTATTTAACCTCGCTTATGACAACTTCCTTGGACGTATGGCAGTCTGCCGTATTTACAAAGGTGCTATCAAATCAACTGATGCTGTCTTTGTAGTCGCTCATGATGGCCGCAAGTATTCTGGTAAACTGACCAAACTCTTTAGTTATGAAGGTACTGCTCGCAAGGAAACTACCGGTGCATCTGCCGGAGACATTGTGATGCTTTCAGGTATTCCAGACATTTACATTGGTGACACCATTTCAACAGATCCAGAGGTCGTCGCTATGCCATCGATCAATATTGATGAACCAACCATCTCTCTCGACTTTGTGGTCAACGACTCTCCATTTGCTGGACGTGATGGTAAATTCGTGACTAGTCGCCAAATTCGTGAGCGCCTAGAAAAAGAACTCGAAGTCAACGTCGGTCTTAAGGTGGATTTCAGTGAGGCCAGTATGACTGTCTATGGTCGTGGAGAATTGCACATCGCTATCCTCCTTGAAAATATGCGTCGTGAAGGATTTGAACTACAGGTCTCTCAGCCACGTGTTATTACAAAAGACATCGACGGAGTGAAATCAGAACCGTACGAAGAAGTCTTGATCGATGTGCCAGATGAGTTTGCAAGTTCTGTTATTTCTCGACTGAACGAACGTCGCGGTATTCTCATGGACGTCAAACAAAACTCTGGACACCAGCGATTGATTTTCGAAGCACCAACACGTGGACTACTTGGTTATCGTGGTGCCTTTGTCGTGGATACAAAAGGTCTTGGTATTTTCTCTTCACGTTTTATTGGTTTCCGAGAGGTGGCTGGTGAGATCAAACGAACCCATCTTGGTGCTATGGTTTCAATGACAAAAGGCAAGTGTTTGGCTTTCTCACTGGACAACCTACAACAGCGTGGAACGCTCTACATCGAGCCAGGTGACGAGGTATACGAAGGAATGGTCATCGGTAACACGTCAAAGGGTGAGGACCTCCAGGTCAACCCGACCAAGGGTAAGCAGCTGACCAACATGCGTGCATCTGGTTCTGATGACTCTGTCTATCTTGCGGCGACATACAAACTCGACATCGAACGAAGTATGGAAATTATGAATGATGATGAATTGATCGAGATCACACCAAAAGCAGTGCGATTGAGAAAGAAGGTGTTGGGCAAACGATAGAATCATTCGGATTATCTTTAAAAGAGCACGCGTAAAACTTTACTAAGTTTTCGCTCAGTCTCGGTCCGTCGACCTTGCGAAGTCTCTTTTAAAAACAATCCTCATTCCGGCTGAACAGAAACGACAAAAGAAATACCCGAGCGCGCAATGGCACGCTCGGGTATTTGTGTGTTACAGGGACCACCCACCTAATGGGAATGGACGAAACGGGACGCGTCGGCAAGTCGCAAGGTTTGACGCGAAAAAGCGTGTGGAACTCGGGACCTTCGATGGTCTTCTTGAGGAATGCTTTCCCCAGGTGCAAGACCAAATTTGAAAATATCTGCGAGCCGGACCAATCGTCCTCTCGGTGTAGCAGGGGTCTGTTTCCGTGTAGACAAAGGTGTTTCTCCTAAAAAAGAAGTGTACAATCCATTCCGTAATGAATCAGGACAGTTGTATCATTCTTGTATGGCGAAAAAACCAAAATTGAAGTTAGTCGATAGATTAGAAATCAAGATCTTGTTAGACAAAGGGTATGGATACA
>CAIQCQ010000034.1 GCA_903870365.1 uncultured bacterium
AGTTGTTGATATCATCAACAACAAACCAAGAAAGATTCTTGGATACAAAACAGCTCTGGAAGTATCCAGAGCAAATGGTATTATGAAGAGTATTATCAGTCGTAATTCTACGACTGTCCTGATTGAGGGGTGAATTTAGGGCCACCCTCTGTTAAGAAGAGTAGCATCTTTAAAATATCATGTCAAGCATTTTTCTATTTTCTTTTTAAAATTGACAAAATATGGCTAGAATATTAAGTTTTTAAACTTCCTTCTCGTCATTCCGGACTTGCCTGTCCTGTAGTAAGCTTTGCTCTACTACTAGGGATCCGGAATCCATTACAACATCCGTATTTATGAGATCCTGGATCCCCGTTTTCACGGGAATGACGGGAACGGGTGGATTCCGGGTCAAACCCGGAACGACAAAGACGGGGATTTCTTTCTTAATCCTCCACCCTCCCAGAAAACATCCTGATATAAGTTTTTTGAGACTTCGCAAGGTCGACGGACCGAGACTTGAGGAATTTTTCAGCAGAAAAATATCCGTGCTCAAAAAAGTTATATCAGGATGTTTTCAACTTCTCCAACTCCTTAATCTCATCCCGCAACAACGCCGCTGTTTCAAAATCTAAAATCTTGACCGACGCATTCATCTGACGTTCCTTTTGTCGCAAGAGTTTAGCCAAGTTTGTCCCACTCATCTTCTTATCCATCTCGAGCATGCCGGCCACCGTCTTTTGATGCTTACTCTGCATCTGCTCAGTAATATCTTTGATCGCTTTGATAATAGTCTTTGGGGTGATGCCGTGTTTGGTATTATATTCACTCTGAATGGTACGTCGTCGAGCAGTCTCATCCATAGCATATTTCATCGACTTGGTAATACGATCAGCATACAGGATCACACGTCCCTCCACGTTTCGTGCCGCACGACCAATAATCTGAATGAGTGATGTTTCTGAACGCAAGAACCCTTCTTTGTCCGCGTCCAAAATGCCGATGAATGTCACCTCCGGCAAGTCCAACCCTTCTCGAAGTAAGTTGACCCCAACCAAACAATCAAATGTCCCTCGACGAAACTCAGTCAATATCTCGATACGCTGGATAGTTTTAATATCACTGTGGACATACTCAGCCTTGATCCCCTTTTCTTTTAGATAAGTCGACAAATCCTCTGCCATTTTTTTGGTCAATGTGGTGGCAATAACTCGTCCACCTTTTTTGACTGCTTTTTCTGTTTCTGAAATAAAATCAGCGATTTGTCCGCGGTATGTTCCAGCTGAAATGACGGGGCGGACATCTACTACTGGATCAATCAAACCTGTCGGACGAATAACCTGTTCAACAACTTTTTGACTGTGCTCTCGCTCATAATCTCCTGGTGTTGCCGAGGTATAGAGCACCTGTCCCACACGTTGTTCAAATTCGGGGAAAGTCAGTGGTCGATTGTCCCGAGCACTTGGTAGTCGAAAGCCAAATTCTACAAGCGAGTTTTTACGCGACGCATCCCCTGCATACATACCACCAATCTGTGGGACAGTCACATGACTTTCATCAATGATCGTCAGAAAGTCAGCGACCATATTCCCCTTTGCATCTTTTTTGTATGGAAAATACGACAACAGCGTATCTGGTGCTTCACCTGGTTTTTTGCCACTAAAATGTCGTGAGTAGTTTTCAATACCGCTACAGTACCCTGTCTCACGAATCATGGCGAGGTCATATGTCGTGCGTCGCTTGAGTCGCTCAGCTTCCAAGTTTTTACCTTCTTTGGCCAGTTCTTTCAAACGCACATCGAGCTCTGCCTTGATCGTCTTGAATGCTTTTTTTGATTGTTCATCACTACTGATAAAATGTTTAGCTGGGAAAAGGAAAAATGTCTCTGGCGTACTGAGCACCTCACTAGTCACCGCATCGAGCACCAAAATCTGTTCTATTTTTCCACCGTTGATTTCGATTCGATAGTTGAGCTTTTCTGCCACTGGCATAATCTCCACCGTATTACCAAGTGCTCGAAACATAGCGGGCTCGAGGTCTGCATTGGTTCGTTCATAGTGAATATCGATCAACTGTCGGATAAAATCTGCTCGTGAGATACTGTCACCCACAGAAATCTTCATATTTACTTTTTTATACTCTTCTGGACTCCCGAGACCGTAAATACATGAGACCGAAGCCACAATGATGACGTCTTTACGTGTGAGTAATGCTTGGGTGGTGGCATGGCGCAGACGATCAATCTCTTCGTTGATCATAGCCTCCTTTTCTATATATGTATCAGTCACTGGCATGTAGGCTTCTGGCTGATAGTAGTCGTAATAGGAAACAAAATAATGGACGGCATTGTGAGGAAAGAACTCTTTATACTCTTGAGCCAGTTGGGCAGCCAAGGTTTTGTTGTGCGCGATAATTAAGGTCGGCTTGCCAATGTTGGCAATAACGCTGGCAGAGGTAAATGTCTTACCAGAACCAGTCACACCCAAAAGGGTCTGGTGGCGTAGACCTTTCTTTATACCATCAGTTAATTCAGCGATAGCGTTCGGCTGGTCGCCCGCAGGCTGGAATTCACTTTGTAAATCGAATATAGATGACATTGCACTACTATACAGAATATGGTGACATTTTTCCATAAGTATTTTTGAAAACAAAAAAAGCGCCGCAGCGCCGTATAACAAACAAAAGAACAGTCTGATCAGGGGCGGTAGTATGTGCCCCATAACTTCACACCCCTGATCAGAATCACAAGTATCACCTCCTTTTATGCCTCGCCGTGGCAGACTTCCTAAGCTGGATCGCCCCCTTTCAAGGACTTGGTCATGGCAAAGTAATAATTACATATAAAACACAAAATCCACAGTAGGAGCTGTGGACAAGATACAAACAAAAAATGATTACGCGGTGAGGGATCCAGGGAGGAATCTGGTTTATACTCTCCCTCCCGCGTATTTTGGAGGAATTTTAAGCGATAGGCACCTCCTTTCAGATGTCTGTGGATACCCTATCATCTATATACAAAAAAACAACTCCCGCAGGAGCTGTTGTACGAAAGAAATCATCTCGGGGGTGGGAGGAGGCCCAACAATTACACCACCCCCGAGACACAGACCTAGGGTCTCTCAGCTCTACCAAAAAGAGGAATAGAAAAAATAGAGCCGGATCCGTCTCAAGTCCAAAATCAATATAGCACACTCATTCTATTTAGTAAAGTAAAAAAATACAGCTCCATAGCCGGAGCTGTTCGCGCAGGGGACCACAAAGAAAGCTGCTCTTAGTGGCTGAGTGGACGCGTCTAGTCGCGTTCTCATGATACTCAGAGATTTTGCCCTCCTTCGTATCCCCCCCTGCGCTCACTTTAAGATACCATGGTATATCGTTTCAAAAAAGATTCTTTGTATTCAAAAAATTTTCCATCATATATAGACTGACGTATCGTATCTACAAGATGAATAATAAAATACAAATTATGAATGGATGATAATGTTGACCCAAGCATTTCTTTGGATCGAAAAAGATGACAAATATATGCCCTCGTGTAATGTTGGCATGTATAACAACCACAATCAGATTCAATAGGAGTAACATCTGTTCGATAGCTATTATTTACAATATTCATCCGACCATCTTTGGTATACAACGTGCCATTTCTCCCCTGTCGAGTAGCGGCAACACAGTCAAATAAATCACACCCATTTTCTACCGCACCAAACAAGTCGGCTGGCTCACCAATACCAAGTAAATGCCTCGGTTTATCTTCAGGTAAGATTTCATTGCACCACCGCACTGCGTGCATCATATCTTCTTTTTCAAACGAACCCCCAATACCAAAACCATCAAATCCCATTAGAGAGCTGTGTAATGTATCACCAGCCTCTAACGGGACAGGTCCTCTTGCTACCATTTCTGAAATTGTTTGTGCGGATTCTTTACGCAATCGTTCGGACCGGCCACCTTGGACAATACCAAACAGAGCCTGCTGTTCTGCGTGTCCACTATTTTTATGATAATCAAGTGATCTTTGAGCCCAGCGATGTGTTCGATCCAAAGCTTCGGCTTGATAGTGATCACTTTCATCTGGTGCAGTACATTCATCAAATGCAAAAATAATGTCAGCACCAAGGTTGTGTTGAATATCGATTGATTTCTCTGGGGTAAAATAATGTGCTGAACCATCAACATGAGATCGAAAAGTCACACCGTTTGGATCGATCGTCGCTTTTCCGGGTCGCAACTCCACGTCCTCATCAATGGCATGCGTTTCAGGTAATAACAATTCCTTACGACTATCTGAAATTTTACCGATCTTACGGTTGAATGCCGCGCCGAGAGAAAAAACCTGAAAGCCACCAGAGTCTGTCATAGTTGGGCCCGACCAGTTCATGAACTTTCCCAATCCACCAGCGTCACGAACAATTTCATCTCCTGGCTGAAGGTACAGGTGATATGTATTGGCCAAGACCACCTGAGCACCCAAATCTTTGGTTTGTTCTGGTGTCAAAGCTTTGACAGTGGCTTTGGTCCCCACCGTCACAAATGCAGGCGTCTGAATGTCACCGTGAGATGTCTTCAAAATACCTGCGCGACCTAACGCATTTGGTAATTTTTTATTAATTTGAAATGAAATAGGTTTTTTCAATTTTGAATTTTGAATTTTGAAACAATTTTTAATGATCCAATTTTTAACAAAACCTATCTAACTATTACTGTATCAAAATACTGTTCTTGAAAAGAAATTGTTTAGCTAGTTCGAAAGATTTTGAAGATTCAGTTATCTTTTCCATATAATTTTATTTTTTAAAATAGATACTGGATTCCGGATCCCTAGTAGTAGAGCAAAGCTCACTACGGGACAGGCAAGCTCGGAATGACGAAAAAAATATTTTATCTTTATGAATAAAGATCGGAAGCTTTCATAATTTCGCCAAGATCGCTTATAAAATTTAAAAAAGTGAGGAGGCGTACTTAGCAGTACGATGACGAGGATTTTTAAATTTTAGAAGATGAGATTGGTGAAATTTGGAAGTTTCCAGCTATTTTTGGACACTTACAAGCTCAACTTGAAAAACCAATGTAGACCCTCCAGGAATGGGGCCGTAGTCGGTTGGGCCATACCCCAACTCCGGCGGTACAGTCAATATACGTGTTCCACCCACCTTCATCCCAATCAAACCCTGATCCCATCCAGAAATTACTTTTCCTGCACCAAGCACAAAAGTAAATGGTACACCTCGAGCAATAGAACTATCAAATACTTTTCCATCTGTAAATGCACCGACATAATTGACCGTAAGCGTCTCGCCCGGAGCAGCCACATCACCGGTACCAAGGACAGTATCCTGAACAACAACTTGTGGAGTGGTTGATGCTACGACGACAGTCTCACCGCCTGGCAACATACCTGTTCTAAAGATAGACACGAGTAATCCACCAAAGACAAAGAAAAAACCAACAACGACAATACCAACGACCACTGCTATTTTTTCATTTCTATTCAAAGTTTTCATATAAAATATTTTAATTCTGGATTGAGGGCTCAAGCCCGGAATGACAGAAAGGGTTGGTTAATACAAATGTTTTTCGAGAGCCTATTGACAATCCCATGTCTGAATCAAACTCCAAAATTTTGATCAAAAATCACACAATTCGAGGAAACATATCGAGATACGTTGACGAGAAGTGGACGATTTGTAGCCGAAATTTTGGAATTTGAGCAGACAAGCATTAGCCTAAGTCTTGTAAGATGTGTTGAGATTTGAATAGGCTCTCAGTAATTATATATGATATAGTACAAGACACAAGTAACAAAAAATATATGGATGAACACAATCTTAATGTACCTGGTAAAGATTTACCTGTCCGACCGCTGACAAAAGCCGAACTCCAAGAAACTGCACAGGAACGTGTGCACCTTATTTCAAAAGAATTTACCGAGGGATTTGAGTTTTTAGAGGATTATCCAAAATCTGTCACTTTTTTTGGTAGTGCTCGCAATGTAGAGGGTGATCCGATGTATGAAAAAGCAAGAAGTTTGGCAAAACGTATTACAACAGAACTCAAATACTCTATCGTTTCAGGTGGCGGTCCAGGTATCATGGAGGGTGCAAACCGCGGAGCCTTTGAAAATGCTGGTGAGTCTGTTGGTTTAACTATTGAATTGCCTGACAAAGGCCAAGCAACAAACCCATACATCAATAAAGGTGTTGATTTTTACTATTTCTTTGTTCGTAAAGTCTGTCTTGCATTTTCTGCCGAAGCCTATATCTTTTTCCCTGGTGGTTTTGGCACCTTTGACGAAATGTTTGAGATCCTGACACTGGTGCAAACACACAAAATCGAACGTATACCCATTATCCTCGTTGGTAGTGAATTTTGGAGTGCGCTCGACACTCTGATGAAAAAAGAATTGCTTGGTCGAGGATTGATCGACCCAGAAGATACATCTCTCTATACTATTACAGACGACGAGAACGAGATCATAAATATTATCAAAAACGCACCGGTCAGAAATGGCGAAGAGTTCAAAGGGCAAAAGTATGCGGGGTAATTTTGTACACATCTAATTGTGGTAAAAACTTTTTCTCTGGTATCATTCTCCTGGAGATGATCTTTTGACTACACGCTACGCAGTAAACTACTGTTCACATGGTGAACACGAAAATGAGTTGGTAAGTTTCAAGGTTCGTACTCTACTTGGCCGAACCACGAAAACTTGTCCAACCTGTCAGTATCGAAAACGAGAACGTCGTCGTGAACAAAAAAGAGCGCTTGTAGCTTCACTTATGCTCTTAATAACAACACTTGTCGCTTTCACACGACGAGTACTCGCAACCACGTAACACAAAAGGAGACCTCCGGGTCTCCTTTGCTTTATAATTACTTATGAAAACCGTATATTTTCACTTCCCCTCTGTCTTTCCCGCGAAAGCGGGAATTCAGGATCTTAATTTTAAATTTCGAATTTCTAATTTCGAAACAATGATTGAATGTTTTAATTTTTGAAACACTGGATTCCCGTCTGCACGGGAATGACGGGGAGGGTTACTTATCCGCCAGCTCTTTTTTGATCTCAGTAAACTCATTCTCTATCTCTTTGAGGCGTTCCTTTGAATCCTTTATCAACACTGCACCTTCTTTAATTAGTTCCAGACCCTTCTCGACATCAATCTCTTCTTGATTTTCAAACCACGAAACAATTTTTCCCAACTGACTGAGTTTCTCACTGAGATCACCTTTATTTTCTTTGTGTGTTTCTTTTGTCATCCCGTTAAAGTTTTAATGAAATTTTTTAATAATTTAATAGTCTCTGTGATATGCAAATACGTCTACAATAACAATCCTATAGATACAACTCTCATGGGATCATGTACGTTTCGCATCTATCGTACCATCTGCGACCAAAATCTGAAAATCCTCCCCCTCCTTTACATCACTCACCGAACGAACAACCTTGCCACCAGCCCGTGTAATAGACCAGCCAAGCTTGAGCTGCCGTTCTGGTGAGCGAGCTTCTAGTATTTTTTCATAATTCTCAATCTTATTCTGTACTGTCGTAACCAGTCGGGACGCTGCGGTAAACATGAGCCTGGTGTCCCGCTCTATATCCACCGTATAGCGAGCAATACTATGAGCGATTCTTTCTTCTGCACGACTCATGTACTGAAAATAATAATTAAACTTTTCAAAAATGAGTCGAAAACTTTTTTCCATAATTTGTTCACCTTCTTCAAGCAGATAGATGCTGTCTCGCAGTGCATGTTCAAACGTAGACAATATACTTTGTTCGGCCAGCCTGACTTGCGATACAGCCTCGCGAAAACCAGCCGACAAAAGATTTGCCACCGCAGTTGGGGTAGAAACATTTTTATCTGAGACCATTCCCACCAGTGAAATGTCTTTATCATGACCAATACCAGTCAGGACTGGTGCGGGAAACGTGGCCACCGCTCGGACAAGCATCTCATTGTTGAATGCTTGAAATGATTCGAGCGAACCACCTCCACGCATCATGACCAGGACATCAACTTTTTTTGTGGCGAGTGTTTTAACTGCAGCCAGCAAATCTTTGATCGCTGCATCGCCCTCCACTTTTGAATCAACAAAAATAATTTCAAACCCACATTTACCAATATTAGACAAAAAGTCGTTTATAACTGCACCAGATTTGGAAGTAATGACACCGATAGTATGTGGGAACTCTGGGATTGGTCGTTTACGAGCCTCATCAAATAAACCTTCGGCTGATAACTTGGCTTTTAATTTCTCATAGGCTATTTGTAATGCACCCTCACCCACCAGTTCAATACTTTCCACCTGCAGACTAATAGTACCGTTTGGTTTGTATATACTCGGGTAAGCCGTGACAATAACCTCGAGACCGTCCTGTAGATCAACTCCTGAAAGACTAAAATCCCGTTTCCACATAAAACAATTCAAGGTACTCTGGTCTACTTTATCCTTAATAGAATAATACAAATAACTCCGACCTTCGTACATTTTGACACCAGTCACTTCACCAATGATGCGAGCTTTTTGAGATTTCAGATTTTTATTAACCGAGTCAACATATTCTGACACCGACACAATCTCCTGCCCTACGACTGTCGTAGGCAGTTTCGATGAGAGTGGTTTTTTCACACTCCGTGTGGAAATATCTTTCTCGTTCTGTATGTTATTTTCAATTTCATCAAATAAATTCATAATGAAATTATACTTTGAAACGGTAGTTCAAAATACTTGACTTTTTTGTATTAAGTGTGTTATTTTTCACCATAGGTAAGGAGACCCGATATGGAAGCACCATCAGAAAAATGGACCGAGGATGAAAGAAAAAGTGTTGTTTTAGCGGTTACAGAAATAATGCTCCAGAGCATAAGAGAACCTCAGCGATCCATTGTGGGAGCATCGGAAGTGCAAGAATGGGCAGAAACAATAGATTTTGTTCTTACAAAAGATGCCCATTTTCTTCAGGTAAACCGGGGAAGAATTTTGAGAACAATTGGAATCAGATAACCCCCGCCACGTCGTCACAAAAAGTCCGACGGGCGGGCTTTTTGTTTATACAGATTCTCCTTCTCGCGCCATTCCCGTGCAGACGGGAATCCAGTGTATCCAATCATACTTATTATTACATCCTGGATCCCCGCCTTCGCGAGGATGACAAGAATGGGTGGATTCCAGGTCAAGACGGGAATGACAGAGAAGGAAAAGTTTCCACTTTCTAACTTGCACCTTTCAAAACTTTTAAACTACTTCACTTCCAAATCAAGACACACACTATTCAAACAATACCGTTTACCCGTTGGAGTTGGTCCATCAGTAAATACATGTCCTAAATGGCTCCTACACTTTGAACACGTGATTTCAGTCCGATGCATTCCCATTTCATCATCACTTTTTTCTATGACACTTCCGGCAATTGCTTGGTCAAAACTCGGCCAACCAGTACCCGAATCAAACTTGGCGTCTGACATGAACAAGCCTTGTCCACAAACCTTGCACTTATACATACCATCACGATCATCATGCAGTAGCTTGCCGCTAAATGGGGCTTCGGTCCCCTTTTCACGGAGAACTTTGTATTCTTCTGGTGTTAATTTTGCTTTTAACTCTTGTTCGTTTATGTCCATATTGTATTAGTTATTTTTTAGTAAATTTGCAAACTGTTTCTGTACCTTCTCCAACTTTGGATTGATAATCACCTGGCAATACGGAGCGTAGCTGTGATTAGAAAAATAATCTTTATGATAATCCTCTGCCGGGTAAAAGACAGTGAGCATCTCTACCTCGGTCACAATTGGCGCACCTTCTTTGGTACTATTGAGATCTGCAATAAATTGCTCCGCCTCAGTCTTTTGCTCTGCCGTCGCACAAAAGATAGACGATCGATACTGTGGACCAATATCCGCACCCTGTCTGTTTTTAGTAGTCGGATCATGGCTACCAAAAAACACCGTCAACAAGTCATGCAGTTTGACTTGTTCTGGATCATAGACGATAGAGACTGCTTCAGCATGACCGGTGTCCCCTGTACACACTTGCTCATATGTTGGGTTCGGTACGTGACCACCAGTATACCCAGGTGTCACAGACTCGACACCTTTCAACATTTTAAAGATAGCCTCTGTGCACCAGAAACAGCCACCGCCAAAAACAATTTGTTGTTTATTCATCCCTCTATTATATCAGACGTGTCAAGCGATACTACTTAATTTCGAATTTTGAATTTTGAATTTCCAATTTTGACATTGTTTTTTACGAACACAGTGAGTTAGAACTACAAGAAGTACCCTTGTGGTAGAAACAAATTAAAATTTCTGAATGATTGGAAACAGCATCTAATTCAAAATTAAATCATTGAAACATTGTTTCAAAATTGGAAATTCGAAATTTTACTTTGCCGGTACCAGCTTGCCAGCACACGTAGCACTCGCCCACAATCCAATTCCTCCCTCTCGGGCATATTTTTCTGTTGACCGAAATTCCGCTTGAAACTGATACGGTTTTTTATATGTGTACTCAAACCCATAGCCTTCTTGAATAATTTCTTCATCCACTAACACATCACCTAAATACACATACCGGAGCCAGCGACCATATTTATCAACATCATTTTGTGTTGGGTCTGTTTCTAGTCGCACAACGGTATCAGCTGGTAACATATGTTTGAGATATTCTGAGGCTTCTTTACCAAAACACTGCACTGGTTTACGAGGATCAACTGTCTCCGGAGTATTCACCCCTATCAAACGGACCGTATGATCACCTCCAACATCACTATGGACGACAACAGTATCGCCATCCACCACCCTGGTGACATAGTAACTATGCTCCGGCAATACCGTCTCCTGACTTTGTATGACCGCAGCACTTTGTTCACTCGTAAATGGTGTATGTGACGACGTATGTACTGCAACAATACTACAAATAAACACAAGGAGTGGGATCGCTATCATCAAAAAATATTTTTTATTCGAGAAATACCCCGTCAGCTTTGCTGCGGGGATTGGTATAACAGTATCGGCGGAGGCCGATTCTTCTTCAAACACAAAAGCCTGGTCCCGTCCCGCGGATACCTCGTCCCTTGTAGGGTGAGAATCAACGGGACGAGCTTTTTTATTTTGTCTCATCATAGCGTATAGTATAGCTTCTCAGAGCAGTTTTTTGCTGTGTACAACCACAATTATGAACAAAAGTGACCAAGACATCATCACCGAATACTTGTCTGGCAATGAAATAGCGTTTAATGAGCTCATCCAGCGATATATGACCTCAGTGTACACTTTTACCTATGGATTAACTCATTCTGTCCAAGATGCCGAAGACATCACTCAAGATACCTTTGTTAAAGCCTGGAAAAATATCAAAAAATACGACAAAAAATACACATTTAAAACGTGGGTACTGACCATTGCTCGAAATACCACATATGACTTTTTTCGTAAGAAAAAAAACATTCCTTTTTCGGCTTTTGATAATACAGATGGAGATAATGTTCTGACAGCTCAGCTTGCAGACGAGCAACCACTTGCTCTGGAAATCAGCGTACTGGCTGAAGACAAGGATATACTCGACACCGCCATCGAACAATTACCTCCAGTCTACAAAGAAGTCATCTCCTTGCGATATGGTCAAGATTTGACGTTTGAAGAAATGAGTGTAGTTGTTAAACGCCCACTCAATACAGTCAAAAGCCAAGTTCGCCGAGGATTAATTGCACTCAAAGAAGTCCTTCGCGCACCAAAATAAGCATTATTCACGTAATATTTGATACACTTTACACACATGAAACATACACTCTCAGACAACCTCTCAGTCACCCCTCGAGAAAGTCTCTATGCCACTATAGTAGCTCGTATTGATATGGAAAAAGTTCGACACGCACGACGTCAATTTGGACGGCTCGTTTCAGGTGCAATCGCTTCTTTTGTACTTTTTATTGGAGCAGTACAATACGCTACACTCCAATTTACTCAATCAGAATTTCCACAATATCTTTCTCTCATACTATCTGAAAAAACAGACCTTTTTAACTATTGGCGAGAATTTCTTTATGCCCTGACTGAGTCTTTGCCACTCCTTAGTATCACCATATTCTTGGGAGCATTTGGAGTCATGCTTTTCTTTATACAAAAAACATTGAAAAACTTTGGATCGGTATTACCACACGCCACACTTATCTCTTAATATATTTTTATGCAAGAACAAAACCACACACCATCACATATACGAAGTTTTTTTGAGTCACCATTAATACGTACGGTAATCTCAAAAATACTGATTGTGATTGTTGGCGTCATTATTGTCGCTTGTATATTTTTGGTTGGCGAAACAGTCGGTTATCACAAAGTTGAAACTTCATATCGTTTTGGCGAAAATTACAACCGTATTTTTGAAGGCCAACAGGGTATGCACAATATATTTCTCATGCCTATAGATAATATGTTTTCTGGTACACATGGAGCGTTTGGTAAAATTGTCAAAATAACACTTCCTCAAGTTGTCATTGTCGGACAAGATGGATTAGAAAAAATTATTGTTCTCAATGATGATTCAATTATTAAAGAATTTCGTGGTGATGTCTCTTCATCTAGTTTGAGTGTCGGAGACACGATTACTGTCCTCGGGTCTCCTGATGACACTGGGCAAATAACTGCAAAACTGATCCGCGTCGTTCCGAGTACTGCAACATCAACTAACATCAAATAACACAACACACTAATATCACACATCACCATGAAAAATATCTTTGATGCAGTAAAAAAATATGCTCTCGCTCACAAAATAATCAGCACGATTGTTATCTTGGTGGTGATATACGGCGGATACAAAATATATGTGAGCGCTCACACCACCACAGGAGTGACTCGCTATGTCCTTGGTACCGTACAAAAAGGCCTTGTTATTTCTAGTCTGTCAGAAAGTGGTCAAGTATCAACCACAAACCAGATTGATGTTGCATCAAAAGTTTCTGGGAATATTACGTGGGTTGGAGTCAAAGTTGGTGACACTGTCTATGCTGGCCAAGCACTTGCAAGTATTGATAATACAACAGCCAAACAAGCCGTAACTGATGCTGAAGCTTCTCTTGCCGGAGCCCAATTGCAATATCAACAAGATCAAGCATCCGCACCAATCAACTATCAAAATACACTCACTGCTTTAACAACCGCTCAAGACAACCTTGCTACAGAATACAACAATACATTTAATGATCTTTCTAATACATATCTGGATCTCCCGACGGTGATCAATGGTGCACAAAATATTTTATACGGTTTTGATTTGAGTCCAAGTAAAACACAGGCCAATGCTGACGTATTGATCAATACATTTAACAATGATCTTCAGACGACCGTACGAACGTCGGCAACACAAGCAGAAAGTGATTATACAACAGCTCGGTCTTCATATGACCCCGCTCTTGCCCAATATCAAATTACTCAAAGAAATTCTGCAACCAGTACCATCGAAACACTCTTGACGACATCAATTCAAACGACTACAAATATTGCGCAAGCACTACAAAGTGAACTTAACTTCCTCGCTCTTGTCAGTGATGTGGCTACCCAAAACAATATTCATATACCGACCACAATTACCACACTGCAAACAAATGCAAGAAATTATCTCACCACAACAAACAACGATCTCAGTCTCTTACTTTCAGAAAAGAAAGCCTTACAATCAGCAAAACAAACAATTACAACTGATCAACAAAACATCGTACTTCTCCAGGTTGGCAACCCAACTCAAGACAACCCCATCACGCTCCAAATTGAAAAAAATAACTTGGCCAAACAACAACAAGATTTAGATAATCTCAAAACTACACTCGGATACTATACGATCACCGCTCCTTTTGCCGGCACCATATCTGCTGTGCCTGCAAAAGTTGGTCTCAATGCGGGAACCATTGCCACTGTGGTCACCAACCAACAAATTGCTCAACTTTCTGTCAACGAAGTAGACGCAGCAAAAATTGCTCTCGGAGACAAAGCGGTTATTACTTTTGATGCGTTGAGTGACTTGAGTATTACGGGAACTATTAATGAAATTGATCCTGTCGGTACCGTCAGTCAAGGTGTGGTGAGCTATATCGTCAAAATAACGTTTGATACCCAAGACCCACGTGTCAAACCAGGCATGACAGTCAACGCTTCGATCCAAACAGCAGCACATCCAGATGTACTGTACGTACCAAGCAGTGCAGTCAAAACAACTGCTGGTGCAAGTTATGTTCAAGCTTTTACTCCCCCACTCGTTGATACCAGTAATGGTGCCGGCATGACATCAGCAACACCACCAGTACAAACACCAGTTACTGTTGGTATATCAAACAGCACCAGTGTTGAAATCCTTTCTGGAGTGACCGAAGGACAACAAATTGTCACACGAACTACGACTGGCACAACAGCCACAAAAACAACAACTACTCCAACTGCCACATCACTCCTTGGGGGTGGTGCCGGAGGACGTCCTGGAGCAACTGGTGGGGTAAGAATTGGAGGATAACGCAAGCCGAAATAAGAATAACGAATTAAGAATTACGAATAATTTTTCCATCGTTTTCTATCCATCGTATTTCATAATTCATACTTCGTAATTCTACCCAACATGATTGAAATTAAAAATATCACAAAAACATACGGTACTGGTGATACAGCCTTCCAGGCATTAAAAGGTGTTTCTTTTACCATCGAAGACGGTGATTTTGTAGCCATCATGGGTCCATCTGGTTCTGGTAAATCGACCTTGATGCATATCCTTGGTTGTCTCGATACACCAACCAGTGGAACATACCTACTCGACAAACACGATGTCTCTACATTTTCTGATGACGAACTGGCTGACATACGCAAAGATAAAATTGGTTTTGTGTTTCAATCGTTCAATCTTCTGCCTCGTACCACCGTGTTACGTAATGTCATGCTTCCACTCATTTACGCTGGTGTTGATGAAGAGACGCGAGAAAAACGCGCCAAAGATGCACTCCTTGCTGCCGGCCTTGCCGAAACGCACTTTGAACACCGCTCAAATGAAATATCTGGTGGACAGATCCAACGTGTGGCAATTGCCCGAGCACTGGTCAATGATCCATCACTAATACTCGCCGATGAACCAACAGGAAATCTTGATACAAAAACGGGAGACATTGTTCTTGGCACATTTGAGCGTCTCAATCGTGAACGTGGACGTACTATTATCCTCATCACTCATGAACCTGATGTAGCAGAACATGCACGTAGAATTATTACTATTCGTGATGGACTCATTGTCAGTGATAGTACAGCGCATAAACGAATACATGCAAAAATAGAAAACTAACATTTATGAACATTACCGACATCTTACAGGAGACTTATACGGCACTATCAGCGAACAAGGTTCGTAGCAGTCTTACTGTGCTCGGTATTGTCATCGGTATCTCTTCGGTTATCGCTATGGTAGCTATTGGAAACGGTGCCTCTGCATCCATCTCTTCACGTATTTCATCACTTGGATCAAACCTCATCATGATCTCCCCTGGTGCGCAACGTTCACAGGGTTTTGGAGTCAGTTCTGGCCGAGGCGCAGCTAAAAGTCTGACCCAAGGAGACGCTGATGCTATATCCGCACAAGTTTCAAATGTTGTGGCAGTTGCTTCAGAAGTCTCTGGTCGATATCAAATTACGGCAAAAGGTACAAATACAAATACCACCGTTGACGGGGTAACTTCCGCATATGCATCTATCCGTAACGTAGCAATAGATCAAGGCTCATTTATCTCTGACAATGATGACCAATCAGTCTCAAAAGTAGCTGTCATTGGACCAACCGTCGTAACTGATTTGTTTGGAACGACAGCCGTACCTTCTGATGCAATTGGTCAGACAATCCGCATCAATGGTATGGAGTTTACAGTCATTGGTGTCACAGTAGCAAAAGGTGGTACTGGTTTTGGAAATCAAGATGACATGATCTATATTCCCGCACAAAGTGCTATGCGTTACCTCAGTGGTAGTCAATATGTCACGTCGATTGATGTCCAAGCCTCTGATCCCAACGCCATGACTCAAGCACAGTCAGATATCACCAACCTCCTGCTCCAACGTCACAATATCAGTGACCCGACCCAAGCAGACTTTAGTGTTCTCAATCAAAATGATATTCTTGCTACCGCTTCAAGTGTAACAAATACTTTGACTTACCTCCTGGCAGCAGTGGCTGGTATTTCGCTCGTCGTCGGTGGTATTGGTATCATGAACATGATGCTCACCACAGTGACTGAACGTACTCGAGAAATTGGTCTACGAAAAGCTATTGGTGCAAAAAAAGAAGATATCAGTAAACAATTTTTGATTGAAGCCACTGCTCTGACCCTCATTGGTGGTACCATCGGTATCAGCCTCGGGTGGCTCATTGCGTATGGAGTCAATGCACTGGGCATCATTAGCGCCACAGTGTCGCTGTCTTCAGTGTTATTGGCTTTTGGGGTGAGTGCGGTGATTGGGATTACCTTTGGGTATTACCCAGCCCGCCGAGCTTCTGCTTTAAATCCCATTGAGGCTCTGAGGTATGAGTAATGCTTTGGTCTTTTTGTCCGATTTCATCTTCCGACTTTGTTTTCTTACGAGCAAAGCGAGTTAGAAACACAAGAAGTACCCTTGTGGTGAAATTTTAAAAATGCTCGTCACCGTACGACAGGTACGGCTTCTCACATTTTTAAATTTTCCCATTATGAATACATAATGAGTAAGTGTTCCCTTATAAGCGAACTCGAACAAAAATCCTCAAAGTGTGGTTAACCTTTAGAAATTAGAAATTTTATTTAAAAAAATAATTTAATTACACATATGAATAAAACAACTGGCATCATATTAGGTTTGGTTCTCATAATTCTCTCTTTCTACGGTGGTATGAAATACGATCAGAGTAAGGTCGCTTCCACACAAACAGCTCGCACAGGTCAATTTGCTGGACGTGCTGGTGGTGCACGTGGTGGAGTTTTTGGTGGTGGTGCCATGGGTCAAATTCTTTCCAAAGACGCTCAGAGTATTACCATTGCCCTCATGAGCACATCATCTACTGTCTCCACAGGTTCTGCTATTGTCTACGTATCTGCCAGTACCACCATCGCTAAAACAACTACCATACCATTATCTGCTTTGAATATTGGTGACACTGTTATTGTTGCAGGATCAAAGGATGCGAGTGGGGCTATCAGTGCAACCTCCATCCAAATTCGCCCTTTACGTTAGTAAGATAAACAACAGAACTTCCAAATCTGGCGCATTTCGTTGTCAGACTTCAAAAAATATTCCTCACCGTACGTCTAGTACGGCTCGAAACATTTTTATCGTCTTCCTAGAACTGCATCCAGATTTGAAAGTTGAGCTTAACCTAACCTCTAGTTTTGATACAATCATGCAAAATGCTATGATTTTGTAATGGAAATAGACAAACACAAAAAGCAGTTCGGCAATCAAGCTGAAAATTACACAAAATATAGAAAGCCTTATACAGAGAAGTTGTATGAGCTTCTTTTTTCGCTTGCGCCACAAGGACAAAAGAAAATCCTTGATATTGCTTGTGGAACAGGAAAATCAACAGAACCATTAGTAAAAGACGTTGTTGAAGTATTTGGCTGTGATCACGATCCGCTAATGATTACTGAGGCTCAAAAGCAGGCTGAAATAAAAAATCTTTCCATTCACTACAGTGTTGCTGATGTTGAACATTTACCATTTGCTGATGCAAGTTTTGATGTTGTCACTGTTGGTACTGCTTTTCACTGGTTTGTAAATGAAAAATCTGCAACAGAGATTAAGCGTGTTTTGAAAGATAAAGGCTTGTTATTTGTATTTTGGACATTAACCGTAAAAGATGTACCAGAAGAAGACTCCCTCCCGAGAAGTTTTTTCCAGTCGTTTAATTGGGAAAAAGTCCCACAAAAATTGAGAGATTTGAATTATATTTCCACTTTCTTTAAAGAACAGGGTTTTGAGAATATTGAAACATCACGAATTTCAGTGAGTCACAATGATACTGTTGAGGAGCAAGTTGGACTCATGAAGACTGCTTCCAGTTATGAGCTTCTTTCAGAAAGCGAAAAAGAACGATTTGTAAAAGAGATGACTGAAACTTTGACTAAAAAATTAGGTACCAGACTATACTTTACTTTTGAAGAGGAAGTACAGGTATGTTACGGATTTAAAATTTAACAATCACATGGAACAACCTAAAAAAGTTTTTATCTACGGCGTTCCGGGCTCTGGGAAAACCACATTTTCTTTGTATCTAAATAATACACTGAATTATCCACTTATTGAGGGAGATACCTTGAGGACTCTTGCTCAGAAAGATAAAACCAGAGAAAAAGATCCTTTTGCGTATATAGGAATTAGTGGTGCATTCCGAAAATTTGGTGACCCAACAGAAGAAAATGTCATCAAAGGACTCAAAGCTGTAAGACAAAATATGGTTCCCTATATACAAGAAGAGATAGAAAAATATCCCAATGAATTAATACTGGAATGCGCTTTTTTAGATCCGGAGCAAGTAATGGGTAAAGGTAAAATAATTCTATTAACTAAAGAAGACGAAGAAGCTCATCGAAAACAGTTTTTTGATCACAGAGAAGAAAACGAAAAAAGTCTGGAACATTTTAAAGCAGCCCGAATCATTCAAAATTACTTAATTAAAGAAGCAACAAAATATATTGTGGAAACAGTAGAAAATAATTTCGATTTCAAACCATCAGAGCACAATCAAAATATAAGTTAATACCCTATATATTACACCACCTCAACACTCTTCCTTTTCTCCCGTATCTTCACCAAAACATACACTAATGGCACAATGAGTACGACGGCGATGGTGTAATAGGCAATGTATGTCGGACCAAGGCGGAGGGCGTAGCGGCCAAAGTAATAGCCGATAGCAAGCAGGATGAGTGAACGGATGGCATTGAGGACACCGGCAAAGGTCAAAAAGTTTTTGAACGACATTTTTGACACACCACTCGCCACCATAAAAGCCATACCGAGACCGTATGATGCTTTTGCTACGATCATAGTCTTCCACGGTGAACGCTCATACTGTTCCTCTATCTTTGCAATACGTTCATCAGTCATTCGTAAAAATTTCCATCGTCGAATAGCGGTCTTTCCTCCCCTTCCTAAAAAGTAAAAAAATGAATCTGATATAAGATCACCAAAAAAGACCACGAGAAATGCCCCTAAAAAAGTCAGCACTCCACGCGAGACTAAAAAACCAGAAATGATGGTGATAATCGGTCCTTCGAGTACCGCAATAGGAAAAATCGCTTGGTACTTGTACATTCGAAAAAAACTGATGAGTGCACGCATGGTCATATGTATATATTATTGGCTGATTTTATACCCTACATAAATTCCCAAGATACCGCCGACCGCTCCCCACACCATAGCTGACATAGATAATTCGCTCGCGCCCCACAGAAGTGGCAAAAAACTTCCTACGAGAGATCCTACCATCATCCCTCCCCAAATCAACTGTTTTGCTTCCATAAAAATTAATTTTGTATATTCGTATTAACCTGTTCTTGAACCAAACTCATGTTTTGTTTTCCTTGTAACCAGATTGTATCAAGAGACCAATCATCTCTGCCATTCAAAAATATAGAGACTGCAGACAGTGCCAAACCAACATCACGCACTGCCACGTCCCCATACCCCACCGTATAGGCAATATCAAACAAATGAAGAGCAATGATCAGTGCTGTGTACCGAGTGGCTATACCTGCAATCAGAGCGGTGCCAACGACAAGTTCAAATGCACCATTGAGATATATAAGTACTGTTGGACTAAGGCCAAGCATAGTAGTCCATGTAGGGAGCAAAAACACCCACATCTCTGGATGCAATATCTGTTCCACACCAAACCACAGCACAACTAAGGCAATACCGACTCGCACAACGACAGGGGCGTATTTTTTCATCCCGTTAGAGTTTTAATAAGAATTTTTTAATAATTAAACAGTCTACAGAGTAAATATACCTGTACTATATTAACCCCTTAGATAAAACTCTAACGGGATCATATGAATATATTATACGCAATATACGTATGTAAGTACATTTTGTATGCACACACATTTACCTCTTTTCAAGAAACAATTCTCCAGGAAAACCGTCTGATTTTTCACATGAATAATCACTTTTTATGATGACGTATTCAAATGTAAAGTGATGACGTAATATATCTGGCGACACAAAAAACAAACCCGTGGTCAAGGCATCTGCGACGATGGTGCTATCAGCCACCACCCATACAGCCAAAATATCTTGTGGCGAGGTTAATGTCTCTGGACTAATAACATGATGGAAGTTCTGCCACACTCGACGATTACCGGCAGAGCCACACAAACTCGCATTGGACAAAGTAACTGTACCAATAACTTGAGTTGTATCCTCTGGATGTTCCAAGCCTACCGTCAATGCGGGACCCGCGACATGACGATGACGCATATCTCCTCCTGCATCTACACAATACGCATGAATCCCATATCCTTCTATCACTTGCGATACAACATCAACACAATATCCTTTACCCGCTGCTCCAAAATCAAGCAGTGCTGGTACGCGCATGTGTATCTGTGGGGCTGTATATGAAAACACCTCGTCCCACCCAAGAGGTTTTGTCAGTGGTTTCTTTTGTATCAAAGAATATTTCGCATCATACCCTGCATCCACAAGTACCTGGCCAATAAGTGGTGTGACTAGACCATGCGTCACATCGTACATTTTTTTGTAGACAGCAAATAATTCTTTTGCATCATCTGGTAGTACATAGTCACCAGCAGTCCGAGCCATTTCTGATACTACCGAATCATCTCGAAAACGCGAATAGGTTTTATCAAAGATTGCAATACGCTCAAGGATCTTGTGGTACACCAAATCGACTTGTTCAGCTGTGTATTCGCCGTACAAGTCGATGACCCAATGAGTGCCAATAGCCTCGAAAATAAGTTGAGAGGACATATGAACGGAAATGCAAATTCCTATTGTTTAATTAGAAAAACTTTCATAATTTGATTGAGATCGCGTATAAGGGCACACTTACTCATTATGTATTCATAATGGGAAATTTTCGGAAGATTCGTAGACGTATTAGACATACGGCGGAGAATATTTTTTAGAATTTAGACGATGAGATCGGTCAAATTTGGAAGTTTTAAAAGTTTACGCTGTTGCCTGAGTTTTAATTTTGGAAACCGCATCATTAAACCCTCGTGGTGTCAGTGATGAACCAGATACTTTAGTAAGATTCAATGTACTGATATCCTGACCGACAACATACGCTTTATATCCTCCAATAAACATTGCTTGATAGCGGGCTGATGTTCCATCACCAGCTCCAGAGGTTACTGTAGCGTCTGTCACAATATCATTTTTCAAAACCAACGTGACGTGTACTGCATCATTACCACCAGGTGATGAATAATATCCATCCGCAGAATATGTACCATCTTTATATTTTGATGTTGGTGCGACATCTGCTGGTGTCGTAGAAGAAGCTGGTGTTGTCACGGGGGCAGTATTAGTCGTATCTACTGGTGCCACTGCTACAGGCTGACTGTTTGACTGGTTATTTTTTACTGCAAAAATAACTGCTCCAGCAATAACAACGACCCCAACAATACCTGCAATGAGACTTGTGTTTGATTTTTTTATTGGTTGAATAGGATCCATATGTGAAAAATTAAATTATAATCGACTATTATAGCATACGTATATACCCGAGCAAAAAGATTCAAATACCAAGATACTCCACCATTTCATATTCACTTCTGTCTTTATAGACTTTAGATTTTTCACCTCAGGAGTACCTGATGTATAAGTGTTCATTTCATTCCGTTATGGACTTTTAATTGTGGTGCTATACTTATTCCCATGCGGCCATTTCCCTATAAACAAGACTCTCGATTTGCCCTATTCAAAAAGCTCAATTCCCCTGCAAAAATACAGGATTTTCTCAATACCATCCCATTTAACTTTGAAACAAACGGCGACACCTGCAAATCCCCGCTTCGCACCCTTACAGAACACTCTGCCCAGTGCATGGAAGGTGCTATGCTTGCTGCTGCCATACTCTGGTACCACGGCGAGAGACCTTTGATCCTCGACCTTCGTACCAACAAACATGATTTTGATCATGTTGTCACTCTCTTTACACGCAATGGCCTGTGGGGTGCAATCAGCAAAACAAACCACGCCGTCCTCCGCTATCGTGATCCAGTCTATACCAGCGTACGTGAACTGGTCATGTCATATTTTCATGAATACTTTACTGATGATGGTAAAAAAACGCTAGTGAGTTATTCTGCGCCATATAGTCTACTCTGTTTTAGTAATGACTGGCTGATCGCAGACGAAGACATCTGGTATATCCCCACTCAGCTCGATGATTCCAAACACATTCCCATCGCTCCACTATCAATTATGAAAAACCTCCGTCCCACTGACCAAGTCGAGAGAGAATATGGAAAGATTGTTGAATGGAAGAAAAAATCTTGAATAAACAAAAAACCGCCGAAGCGGTTTTTTATTTATCAATAGGACATGTATCCTACAGAAAAAATTACAATTATGATAGATGCTTTGAAACAAGCTTAGTCATTTCAAACATGTTGACCACAGCCTTACCACCAAACACTTTCTTCAAAGGTTCATCTGCGACAATGTTTCGCTTGTTCTTTGGATCCTGGAGGTCCTTACCCTTGATGTATACCCAAAGCTTCTTTACAACCTCTGATCGAGGCATTGGACCCTTTCCTACGACAACAGCCAAATCAGGACTGATGGTCATTGGCTTCATAAATGCAGAATTTACTTTTTTTTCCATAATATTTGTCGGACTTTCACAAAGTCCCTCTTAATTCTAATTATTATTAACTGTCCCACTACTATACCATAGGCTCTCCCTAGGGGGAAATACCTTGTCCACTGTACAGAATCACTCGGATTGTTTTTAAAAGAGCACGCATAAAACTTTGCTAAGTTTTTGCTCAGTCTCGCGCCGCCGCGCTTGCGAAGCCTCTTTTAAAAACAATCCTCATTCCAGCTAAATAAAACAAAAAATACGAGTGATTTCACTTTACTTCGCTAACGAGTGTACCTATTGGTGTCCCCACCACCGTAAATCGTATAGTACCGATAATCTGTCCACTTTCCGTCTCGACATTCACCCGCCACTTTCCTGGAGAGAGATCATTTCTCATGGAATATGTTCGGAAACCTCCATCGCGCCCACCAGCTACATACAGAGGCACGGTGCCTTTATCTAGCCATGCTTCTGCCACAGGATCATAGACTTGATAGTGATGTTCGATAGTCAAGTTGAGTAATGGTGGCGAAAAGATCGCACTGTATATGAACACTGGTGTGCCCGTCGCCACATGTACGTCATCATACAAAATAAAAAAATTACGCCAAGTTGTCGGCTCCGCCGTGACCACATAGTTACCAGCACCATCCTTTTCGATTGAGTGATACACACCAGAATCTTTTAATGAAAGTGGTATTGGTGGAATAAGATTAAAAAAATATAACAAATTGAAAGTCAGAAACAACATACAAATAGACGCCAAAACCTTATTACGTTCATATCGCAGTTTTCGCTCGGTCACATATGACAATACAGCCAAAAACATAAATAACACAACCAAACTCAATAGACCGGATAATAGAAATATACTATAGCCGATTTTGTGCAATACCACTGGCACAAGGAACACAGAGAAAGCAAAAAGTGAGACATACAACAACACAATTTGAAATGTCAGTCGGACATATTCTCGTTTCAATGATTCATTTGCCCAAAAAGCCAAACCGAGTATACAAAGGAACGGCCAGTTGGAGGCAAGTGACGCACTACGGAAATAAAAAACAAGATAGGTAGACAAAATACCTCCAAAGAAAAACTGCATCACATTAACCAGCCAAAAATGCAACGTGGCTGGATTCTGAACACGACTTCGAGCAAGTGTCCGCCGGCTCGCTTGATCTTCTGCCATCTTCACATCTTCACGATTGATCAAAATAATACAGACCGCCACGATGAGCAGGTGGGCTACAACCCAGACATTGTCCCACAAGGCATCGACACGCTGGAGGGTCACCGCATCAAAAATAAATCCACCGACAAGAGACAGCGACGAGATCGGTCGTTCAAACCGTCCGTAAAAATTCCGTATATGAGTAAAAATATTCCACTCGTTCATTGTGTATAGTATACAGGATTACAAAGACTATTTTAATCTTTCAATTATCGTCTGTTTAATTTTTTGTACGAGTACTTCTGAAATTTTAAAATCTGGGTTTGTTAGATAATTCTTGCCCCACCGATCATCCACAAAAGTGACGTTATCAAATTCTATTGGTTTTGAATATCTTGGTATAATATGACCATGAAGATGATGCGTTATGTTACCCAAAAAAGCATAATTTAACATATCAGCTCCGAATATATCTATTAAATTCCCTTCAAGTTCACGTAAAATCTCAAATACTTCTATTTGTTCATCAGGGGTAGCGTCGGGTAAATCAAAAGCATCTTTCCTTTTACACCACACGTAGCATCGTCCAAGATAACTTTGATTCTCATGTAGGTACGTACTCCAATATACATATTCTTTTATTTTAAAATTCTGATATGGATCCATTATTTTTGATATTTATCCAACAACCACGTAGACGTATATTTTTTATACTTTTTTCTTACCACACCAGGCATATTACCGTATGCTCCAATCACTTTTCTACACGAGCCTGTCCCACAACTACAAGCCATACGCCAATACGGATGATCCTCTGTCATCTCATAGTCCCAGGTTATTTCTTCACCTAGCAGTATATTCCGCATGGCCACAATTTGAAATAAATTTTGTATGCCACAGTTTGGTTCACATGAATGATTGATCAGTCGAGCTATGCCAGTAGAGTCCCGCCATTTTTTCTCTTCAAATTGAATACAGTGATTGTATAAATCTTCATTCCATTTGGTCGAACGAGAACTGTATACCCGGCCATCAAAAGCCGCAATAACCTCCCCTTTCTTGATCATATCAATAGCAAATATCCCCTTGCCATGGTGCGTAGTCTTACGTATTTCTACTTTTGTATTATCCATATAAACAAGTGTAGCATACCGAATATCTAACAAAATTGACAACTATCAACAAAAAAGTGAGCAGACATTATGACATCTGCCCACTCACAACCTCTCTGAGAATCCGTTGAAACTCTTCAAATGAAATCTCGCCAAAAGTATAACATTCATCGCCTTCTTCATCGTGACATACACAATCCGGATCACAATCACAGTCAGTCTTCCAACGTATATACTGTCCTTCTGGAGTCAGCAATACATGGGGACCCCAGTGTTCCGGCAAAATACACTCTCCCATGTAGTCATCATCTCTGTGACCAATGATATCCTCTCTGCGCGGTGGAATCGTCAAGCACATTCTCATACACACCTCCTTCCCATAAAATACGGTCTTTTGTATAAAAAGTAAACTGTCAAATCTCCACCTTTATCTTTGGCCATTTTTCTAACCACTTCTTTTGTGTCATTCGCTCTCTTACTCTCTCAATCCCGTCTGGAAACTGTGGGCTTGGTCTGACGATCATACCCACAAGATCATCAATTCCATATGGAGCAACAAATCGCAAACTTCCATTTTCAAGTCGGACACCAACTGCTGTTGCGGTTTCTGGCTAATGAGCAATAGCATCCTGAGTTGATGTATACGGAAGTATACCATTCCATATATGAGCATAAAATTCATTTACCACTTCCCATTCAATACCAGTTTCCTTTTTTAATTTTTCTGACAATTCATCATCTGCTTTTTCATCATTACCATCTGGATCAAAATAAACCAAATCAACATCACTTCCTCTATGCAGATTATTTGTGTACCCAGAGATATGGTTCCATACCTTATTCCGTACAAATCCCGCACCAATCAACCAATCTTTTAACTGTAAACTTTCTGCGGTACGTAAAATATCCATCATCCATTTATCTTGTTCTATTACATTGAGAATGTCTTGTTCGATCATAATTCCAATAATTTCTTTCGTATCTCTTTCCTCAACCATAGTTTATCTGTTACCCCAACATCACCATCAAAACTAATAGTAATAATCTTTGATAATAACTCTTTCACCTTTTTACTTTCCGTATACATATAATTTTTCTTTTCAGAAATAGACGGTATACTCAAAAACCAATCCGGGTGCCCAAATTTTTCTAGTGCAGCTTGAGCTTCCACCTTATGTTTATCCAGAAATGTATTCGCACTCCACAGCTCCAACTGCCCCATAACAACAGGGAAAGGAACTGTTTCCAGGTTTAGTGTTTTAGTATCGCTCGTTATCGCATGACCTATATCTGTATATATACTTTGTTCAACCTCTTCAAAATATTGCTCGGTCCAATTTAGCGGCAAATCTATATATTTTTTAAGTTCTTCAAAAGCAGTAACATCCCTATCTGTAGTAACTGAAGCTCCAAAATTAAGAGTGTTTGAAAGGATGGCAATAGTAAGAAGATTCGCACTCAGTTTTGATACCTTATCTGCAAAACCTCTCTTTTTATATTCTTCCCAAATCAAAGTGGCACAAGCGCCAACAAGTTCCACATGAGCATGTTCACTCAACTTTTCCTTCCAAAAATCTTGAAAACCAAAACGATGATCGTACACTTCTACAACATGTTCCATTTGTATAAATTTTGAAATATAAGTCAGTTCAGATACATCAACAATTACAATATCACTTTCAATATCTGTCGGCTGTGTTACATAGTTTATATTCCATGAGCGAATAGTAGATGTGATACTACTATTAAACACACCTGGTAACACAATCTCATTCTTTTTATTCTCTAGAGTAAGCAACTCAGAATATGCAACAGCGCACGCCAAAACATCAATATCTGTAAATGCTTCTCCTGCTGTAATAACGGTAGTTTTCATAATCAATATTTTCTATACACCTCGCTTTCCTTTCGCCAGCATTACACACACTTTCGCAATTCGCACGCCGCGCTTTTCTAGATCTCTACCTGCATCTATCCAGTCGACCAGATCCCGTCGTTCGTCTGCAGTCAGACTACTCCACATAGCCTTTGACCGTGGGCTGGCATTGAGCGCTGTATACAAACTCATCGGTACCACCGCATAACAGCATGGGCGTCGTTTGCCAGAGGCAAGCATCGAACTCACTCGGTCAACCCGACGCTTTCGTGTCTCTGGTTGTTTGGCTGATTCTATCCATCGTATAAAATCTCGATGCGCAATCGGAGTCAAATCTTTCCACAGTGTTTGTACGTGCGAACCACCCAGAGCCAGGGCTTTACGGAGGTCTGTTGGCACCTCCCTCGATTCCACACCCTCTCTACTCACAGTTTGATTCGTCTTTTTCATATGTCTGATTATACTGCTATTATCTAAAAGCAAAAGCCATTAGTACAATAGTCAAGGCATTGAGAACAACCAATACACCAACAAATGTTGTTTTTGAAGTCACAATTCTAGGATTCATTAAAAGATATACCGTGTAGATGATCGCCACAATCGCCGCACCAAGAAAATTTCCTTGTATCATATATGTATAGTTAAGTTAGTTGAGTAAAATGATCCTTTGATAAGTATACTCCTTTTAAAGGTCTATGCTGCTATGTAGATATGTAAGGATAGCACTTACAAACTATCCGAAACACGGACCGCTACGCAGATGTCTTTAACTCATCCCTCATTTTCATCCATATTCTACCGATGTGATTTAACCCACTTCCATCTTCCCCATCATCCCAAAACCCATCACCTGGAGGTGGTGTAACGATATGTTTAACAATCATAACATCTCCCGAGTTTACAAGTGCCGTACGGACATCTTCATGTTGTTCAACCTTGAGCCTCATCATCTTCTCCATTATTTCTAGTTTATATGATTCTTGTTTAAATTCTGGAATTTGTTCATGTTTATATTTTGAAGATACCTCCCAAGCCTTAACAGCACTGCGCGCGTTTCGTATTTCTTCAATAATCTGCGTATCAGTATACCGTGCACACTGATATGCATGTTCAACCGTAGGATACACCAAACCACCTATCTCGATAGCATGAGCAGTATATGGAGAAAAATAAATATAAAAAATTTCCAGAGGAAGTGTATCTTTCATCGCGTATAAGTATATCAAACTTTACGAACTACAGCTCTGGTACAAAGCTGGACTCACACAACACAAAACCCACTATCTCTCGACAGAAAGTCCTGTGGTAAATAGTGGGTCCTAAAATGGCAGAAACGGAAGTTGATCCATGCCAGTAGCATGTATCACCACACACACTGCAGTTTCTCCAAGAACTTTTGAAACAAATTCTTTGGGGTGATGTTTTCCCACAAGAATCAAGTACTCCGGATGCTTCTCGCTCTGCCACACTCCTTCTTCGAAATGTCCCGTGAGACAGTCCACTTCTTTAGTAGACCAATTTCCACCCTTTCGGAAAAGTACTGTTGAGTTGATACTTTTGGTCTTTTTCTCAAACTGCCTCTTGTAAAACTCACTGGCTTCCTTGCACTTTATCTTCTTGCAAGGATCGCAGTAATAGCCGGGGATGCCTGGAGGCATATCTCCTGACAACTGATTGGATGCATTTTCTGCACCACAGAGCCCACAGCGAACCCCAAAGCCATCGAACTTTGAACCAAAACTCATACTTCCAATTCCAGACATTCTAAAATCAATTTTTCCGACTTCCATCATGCCTCACCTCTATATAGATACAAACATATGTATAAATAAAAATCAAGCGCTGGCCGTCTGGGAGAGTTGCCTAAATTTTATTTTGACTAGCATTGAATGAAGTGGAAAAGTACTCTTTTCCACTTCTGAGATGTGACGTCAAAACAAACGACAGTTTGTTTTGCGAATAACCCACTGCGTGAGCGTGGGGATGAAACAAAAGTTTCCTGAAGCTTTGCTTCAGGATGAATTGGCTTCGCCAATTCATCTCAGGAATACCCCGGGCATGAGCCCGCGGGTCGTTTATTTAAAAGTATTATCGTCAGCTGATGGACCATAGATAGACGGCACGGGTATATTGTTTAGACGCATATACACAGTCAATTGCCCCCTGTGATGCACCCAATGTCTGAGCTGAGAAGCAACACTTTCATCTTTTGCAGATTTCATCAATTCCTTATCACCCATTTTTAAATAAAACATTTTTGTGGTCAATTCTTCGTCCGAAATCTTCTTAAGAGAGTTCTTTGCTAATTCAATATTGTCATCAAAATATTTTAATAAATCAGCATTGGTACTCAATGTATACTTTTTCCAGGTCGCAAAATCAATTTCACCTTTTTCTATTGTAATACTAATCCATTTTGGAACCTCTGCTACGATAGTAGACAAATAACCCATCTGCATAGATTTCTCATGAGGTTTGTAATCGTATAGACTTTCTGGAATTCTCTCTAAACATTTCCTGGTAGCCGCCACCTCCTCTTCCAATTCTTTTAAAAACATGTGAGCGATTATATTTTTATTCATAAATATATGATAATAATTTTATTTAAATAATAACTATGTGTCCTGCACGAAATCCAAACTTTTTAAATATCCCTGATGATCAAAAATTAATCGTTTTCTTTTTTGTCCCATTCACTCTGAAACCACGCAAACCACTTTTTTCGGTCTTCTTCTGTATGATTTGGATTCAACATCATTTCTCGCATTGTTGCATGTACCTCATCTGTTGAACTAGAAACATGCTTACTACATTGACTTGCAACATTCACAGGATCTGCTCCGATAAACTTCATCTCACACCCTCCTTCGTTATTCATAATTTCTTTACATGTAAATGTTTTCATAAATATACTTTGTTATTTATAAATTTATAATTCGACACAACCTGAGCATCACTCGACTTGGCTGGGAGACTAGGAATCGAACCTAAATTAAAGGCTTCAAAGGCCTCTGTCCTGCCGTTAGACGATCTCCCAATGTTTTCTACTGTATCAGATTTTTTATTATTTTTCTATATAGCACTATAGAAAAATGCCCTTGCAGAGTCCACTGGTGGTGAACATTCTGCAAGGGCATGACGACTCAAAACTATACATCTTGTAAGGTCATCGGAAAAATTTGTTTAATAGCAGAAGTCACAGGGTTCTCATCTCCCTCATCACACTTTTGAAAAGCGAGTGTAACAACCTCCATCCTTTTTTCAGCCGATACTTCTATTCCTTTCAAATGTACTTCTAGTTCCCCAAACACGAGCCTTCTTACTTCTCGTGCATACGCTTCAGTATCATTTAGTGTCGGTGGCACAAAGCTCTCCTTCCCTCTCTTTTATACCACACCACAAAAAATCAGTCTACTATTTATCTCCTACTATCTCCATCAACGCCAATTCGAGTGGCAGAGACGCAATATATGCTCGAGTAGTGGCTGTGTACGCATCAAGCAGTTTAACGATCGTATCAGAGCCGACCGTTACATTTGTATCGAGAGCGATTTTTGAGATAAATGCAAAATCATCTTCAGACATATCCCCTTTGACCAAATCCTCGGATCCAAAGCGAACAAGCAGCACCGCTCGCATTTTTTGCAACAATAATTTTAATAACACCGACATGTCGAGGTTGGCTTGTGACGCCTCACGCACAGCATTCAGTCCTTTATGCAAATCCTTTTCAGTAATAGCAGAGACGATAGCGTTGACCAGTTCCCCTTTTGGCGCACCCGTGACGGTCAAGACGTCTTCATCTGATATTTTTTTCGCCACTGCGGCTGACAACACTTTTTGCAACGTCCCCAATGTATCCCGAAATGATCCATCGCCAATGAGGGCGACCAAATCTGCTGACACATCAGACAGCGTATACCCTTCTTTCTTGGCCACACTCAAGACTACTTTTTTTAAAGTCTCTTGGTTTGGTTTACGAAAAGTATGAACTTCACAACGAGAAAGTATGGTCTCGGGGATCTTGTGTGTCTCGGTCGTAGCCAGGATAAAGATGACATGTTCTGGTGGCTCTTCGAGGGTCTTCAAAAACGCATTGCTCGCCGACTTGGACAACATATGGACTTCGTCCAGTATGTATACTTTATATTTTGAATCAAATGGCAGTGTGTTGACTGATTCATTGAGCTCACGAATATCGTCCACCGATGTTTTTGACGCAGCATCTATCTCATAAATGTCGTTTGGTGAGGTGCCCAGCTCTCGAGCCAGGATACGAGCGATCGAGGTCTTACCGATGCCCCGAGAACCAGCAAACAAATAGGCGTGCCCGACAGTGCCGTTTGTGATCTGAGCTTGTAGTGTTTTAACAATGGCATCTTGGCCAACAACATCAGTAAATGTATGTGGACGATATTTTCGATAGAGAACTTCTGACATGAGGATAGTTTAGCATACGAATATCCGAATTGGGAATTTCCGAATAGTTTTGAATAAAAGCAGCCCTGCCGTCCATCCTCGCAGTAGAACTGACGAGGTATTAGCGGCAGGAACCAGGGCTCTTATATTCGTAGAAGAATCGGCCTCCGCCGATACTGTTATACCAATCCTCGCTGCAGAGCAGACGAGGTATTTCTCGAATAAAAAAAATTTGATTAAAAAAAGACCCCCCGCCCGCGTACGAGACGCGAGCGAGGGTTTGAGGGAGAAGACTACTGGCAACGAGAGACCGGGGGAGCACCCGGACCACATAGGAGGTTAAACATCAATCGTCCGGGACAAATATCCCGGACCCGACGAGGTTAGACTTTGCCGGCACCCTGCAGTGCCGCAAACTGATTCGTGTTCGTGCGCTTTGTCATGGTTGTAGGCCCTCCTAAGAGCCATTCCATTTGTTAGAATATCAAATCAATACATCCTGTCAAATATTTTTTTACAAACTTGTGAACAACTTTTTGCAAAAAGAAAACCGCACTCTTGTGGAGTGGGTTGTATAGGGCGCCGCATGGAGGAATCATCCAGCGCCCGTATTTGAGAATTCTTCCAAGGGGTTCTTATTCCCTTCTGATCCACTGATTGATGTGACCAGATTTGGCAACTTTGCGAAAATTAAAACCGATTGTTCCTGTCGCCAAGGTATCATGGAAAGATTTTGTTGTCAAGTAAATTTTTGCAACAGAAAACCCCACGTCTTAGGTGGGGGTACTACTCGCTGGCCGGCGACTGTTACCAGGTGATGGTTGTGGTCGCTTGCCCGCGGCCGTCAGGTCGTCGCCGTGGCGCCGGTGGTGAAGGAAATGAACGTTGTCATATTATGGGTGCCTAGGCGGAGCGTGCGTGCGGACGTGGTCGGCGGACTGTGAAGTCGTATGTATTTCTCCTTGTTGTTGACTCGGTACTCTCTTGGTAGCAAAAACAAACAAATGAAAAATGAATCTGGATAGTAGGTTAGCAAACTTCACAGAAATAGTCAAGTGTCAAATGCAGAAAAATCAATTTTCTTTTTTATATTTGAAAAATATGGCTTACAATATGGATGCTTTTGGATGGTGGAAAAAATAAGATTTTTTGAGAGTCTCTTTTTTTCACTTTTGACTTTACGGACTTTCGACTTTATAGACTACTCAAGTATTCCCGAATCACCCCCTCCACCTCCCCCGCATTATTACATTCCATCAGTCTCACCCGCAATTCCTTTGCCCCATCCCACCCATTCACATATGCTTTGAAATGTTTTTTCATCACCGAGAAATTTTTATATGCACACAATTCTTCAAATGCTTTGGTATGTTCAACCAATACCAATAATCGTTCTTCTGGGGTTCTACTTTTTCTATCACTTGCAAACAACCACGGGTTTCCAAAAATAGCACGGCCAAGCATGGCACCGTCGGCCCCCGTTTCTGCACACAGTCTTTTTCCATGTTCAATATCGGTCACGTCGCCATTACCGAGTATCAAGGTTTTTGATTTTAGTTCATCACGAATCTCCACTGCACGTTTGATATGTTCCCATCTAGCAGGTACTAATGACATTTCCTTTCGTGTTCGTGCATGTACCGTGATCGCTGCTGGCTCCGCAGATAATAGTATGGGTAACCATGTTTCAAGTTCATTCTTGTTGTATCCAATGCGAGTTTTAACAGAGACAGGGATCTCTTTCTCCTGCCATTCTTTAATTTCTTTTTCACTTGTATTTTCCTCTCTTAATTTTTCTATTTTTCTATTTTTATATTCTTCTATACCTCGCTGTGCAGCTTTAATAAGCTCGACAGCGAGAGGCGGATTTTTGATCAACCCCGCACCAGCACCCTGCTTCTCCACCGACTTATCTGGACAACCCATATTGATATCGATCCCATCAAAACCAAGCTCTACTGCAAGTTGTGCCGCGCGCTCCATCATATCTGGACGACTGGTGAAAAATTGTGCCACGATCGGTCGCTCACTTTCGGAATATGCAAGATCTTTGATGAGAGAATCGTATCCACCCATAAACAGACCATCAGCCGACACAAACTCTGTCCACATCACGTCTGGTTTACCATACGTGGCAATGATACGTCGAAAAGCTGGATCAGTCACATCTGCCATGGGGGCTAACACAAGTATAGGGTGCTGTAATTTTTTCCAAAAACTCATATCCGTTAGAGTAACTTAATTCATCCAGTAAGTCTAACGTGTAAATTTCTACCTCAGGAGTACCTGATGTGTAAGTGTTCCCTTATAATTAACCTAATTACTAATTTCTAAAGGAGACCGTTTAAAGAACTAACATTTTTTATATATTGCATTGAATATAAGATTTAATTCTTTTGCTTCGGTCCAAAGTTTTCTTGCCTCTATTTTTACTTCTGGAACTGCAACAACAGACATTCGTAAAAAATGCTTTGTTTCTCTAGATTCTTTTTTACAAATACCTATTTTATGTTGAAAATCTTTCCGAGACTCAGCGTCATCAGCTTCACAATAGTTTGCACCCACACTTGTGCCGCATTTTACTAATTGATTTATAAGAGGTCGTGTAATTTCATTTTTTGGTAAATTTTTACAAAATATAATAATATCTTCACCAAATTTAGCAGTTCTTTCCTCTAGGTTAAAACGTGACGTACTATCCATTTGAATTTTTAGAAATTAGAAATTAGAAATTTTTTCTCATCTCACTTTGTAATATACTTTATTACCGTATCGTAGATCAATATAATCGACAAGTAACTCTCCATCTTTTTCTGGCACAAGATTTGCTGTCTGTAACAACTTTTGCAGATTAGATGCCGTTTCAGCGAGTGGAGACTTGGCATCAAAAATAATATAGCCACCACCGTACAAATACATTTCAAAATCATCCTGTGTAGTCGCTACTATATATAGTGGGGTGATATTGAGGGCCTTCACGGCTTCAACAAATTGCGACAATTGTCCAAAGGTATCTGATGATGACAAATATGATGAACCAATAGCTGATTCAAATGGCACCAACCCATAATATTTAAAATAAGCATCACCAGAAAAGTCTGGGGCTTGAGAAAAAACAAAACCTGTCTTGTCGAGGAAATAACACTGTGGGGCTATAGTCGGGTCGGTACTCGAAGCAATTTGTTCCGGAGAGAGATTGCACCACAAAGCAGATGGTTGGCGTTCGGTCACAGTCACGCCGATAGTATGATAATTAACCAAACTCACAGAGACAGTCTGTATGCGTGGAAATTGCTGTTGGAGAAAAATAGTCAGGCCTTTTCGTGGGTACAATAGCGCATTTTTCTTGCTCAAGACATATATATAGTTACCCGAAATATACTGCGAGACAGACTGTTTAATTTGGTCAGGTGACAAGATGACTGTACCAGTCACCTGAACCATATCAATGGATACTTTTGACCAGTGAGTTAGGCCAGCAAAGCCAGCAATGAGTATCACGAGTACCACACACCAGAAAGAAACATGTTGAATAAGACGCTTTTTCTTTTTCTCCAAATAATCAGGGTTATGATACGTTTGTGATTTTTGAATCATCCCGTTAGAGTTTTATTGAGGGTCTTCTAATAATCAAATAGTCTACGTGCCAAGAATATATCCATATCATAACAAACTATAGCTAAAACTCTAACGGGATCATCTGCTTATTGTATCAAAAATCTCTACTTTCGTAGAGATTTTTGTACTTTCTTCTTCGTAATTCTTACTTCTAGTTTCTTTTTTCTATCTTTGTCTGTCCACCCATATATGGCACGAGCGCGTCAGGGATTTTGATTGAACCATCTGATTGCTGGTAGTTTTCCATAATCATGATCAGCGGTCGACCAGACAATGCAGTGTTGTTCAGAGAGTGTACAAATTTTAACTTTCCGTCATCATCTCGATAGCGAATATTCAATCGACGTGTTTGGAAATCATGAAAATATGACGCTGAGCCAGTCTCTCTGTATGCATTCTCAGATGGCAACCAGACTTCGATATCATATTTTTTGACTTGGCCGAGACCAAGGTCACCACCACAATTGACCACCACGTGATATGGCAAACCAAGAGCTTCGGTAATCTCCTCAGTATTTCTCTGCACTTCTTCGTGATAGGTGACTGACTCAGTATGTGAAGCTTCACACAAGACAACTTGTTCTAGTTTATAAAATTCATGCACACGCAAAATACCACGGGTATCCTTGCCATGACTACCTGCTTCACGCCGAAAGGCAGATGAAAACGACAGCATCTTTAATGGTAAATCTTTCTTATCCAAAATTTCATCCATATAATATCCCATGGTCGCTACCTCTGCAGTACCTGACAAATACTCACCGTCCTGTGTTTTATACAAATCATCTTCACCTTGTGGAATATAGCCAGTCCCGAGCAACAATTCGCGTTTTAACAAACTGGGCACAATCATTGGATTCCATTGTACTGTCCGTTCTGATCCTTCGGAAACGGTTGCACTTTTTTTATGAAAAAAATCTTGGACAAACTGCCACAATGCAAACTCTAATCGAACAGCGTCACCTTTCAAAAAATAGCCACGAAAACCGGCAACCTTTGTACCACGTTCGAGGTCGAGCATTCCCAAGTTAGTCATCAACTCAATATGATCCTTTGGCGTAAAATCAAATTTCGGAATCGTCCCCCATGTTTTGATTTCCATATTTTCACTATCGTCCACTCCATCTGGTACAGACATATCTGGTACGTTTGGCACAGCAATCATCAATGTCTGCCATTCTTTCATCACATCTTTCAATGTCTCTTCTTGTTTTTGTAGTGTTTCCTTGAGCAACTTCATCTCTTCGAGCAAGATACCCCGACGACTTTCGTCTGCTGTGGGGATCTCCTTACTGACCTCGTTTTGTCGGGCACGTGCAGTCTCCACACTGGCCATGAGCTCACGGCGTTTGTCGTCTACTGCAATGAGGGCTTCGACGTCAAAATCAATGTGCTTTTTCTTGGCACCTAGGGCAACAATATCTTTGTTCTCGCGGATGAATTTAATGTCGAGCATTGTGTATGTATAGTAACAATAAAATTAACAAAAGAAAATCGGCTAGCGTCCAAAGACAGCTAGCCGGAGGAGTTGGTCTCTTGAGCAAAGCTCATTGTAGGCGTCCCACAAACGCCTCGTTCTTCGGTCTCCATAGACCTACACCAAACGTTGCTCATATAGTAATAAAAGCTGTATTATTAGTCAAACATGATCGACAAGACTATTCGCACAGTCAAAACTACTGACTTTTCCCCACTCCTGGCAGAGATCTACCACTGTCCAGAAACTTTTCGCATGCAAGGCACTTTTCCAGTTGACGAAAATGGTGATGTGAAATACCTGACCGTCGTCGGCTCACGCAAATACAGCGACTACGGCAAAGCGGTCTGTGAATACCTTATTACTGGGTTGCGTGGATATCCTATCGTAGTCATCTCTGGCCTCGCACTTGGTATGGATGGTATTGCACTCCGTTCAGCACTGAACGCTGGTTTGAAAACCGTGGCTGTACCTGGATCAGGACTGTCTGACATGGCCATACACCCAAAAACAAACATTGGTATACGGGATGCAATATTGAACGCCGGTGGGTGCATCCTCTCAGAATTCCCCGATGATTTTCGTGCGACACTCTACAGCTTTCCCCAACGCAATCGCATCATGGCGGGTCTGGCTCATGCCACACTGATCATCGAAGCAGAAATTAAATCAGGCACACTGATCACTTCAAAATACGCCACCGAATACAACCGCGATGTGTTTACCGTGCCACACCCCATTTTTTCGAGCACCTCCGAAGGTCCACATATGCTCCTCCGTCTCGGCGCCACACCGATCACCAAGCCAGAAGATATTTTAGATGCCTTTGGTTTTGCGCCGCGCGAAGGATTGTTCGGCGGTAATAATTCTTTGCGTGACTACAGTGACTGTTCCGAAGATGAACTGCTCGTGGTCAACCTCCTGACCCAGCCACTCGAGCGGGATACTATTATACGGGAGTTGGGCAAGCCAGTACATGTGACTCAGGCAATATTGTCGATCATGGAGATTAAGGGACTTATCAAGGAAGAGCTCGGCGAAATACGCCTCGTGTAATTACTAATTGACCTAATTATTCTAATTTCTAAAGAATTTTGATATACTTGACATATCAATAAAAATACAATACATTATTCTCTAGGAGAAAACTTTGTGCAAACAATTGTAGTCAAACGACATCCAAACGGAAGGGTTAAGACAATCCATATGCAATCAGAAAACCCTGACGAACACACTACCCTTTCGGAAATTCACGTGCAGTTAGCAAATCGTTGCTTCGGAGATCATCCCAGCATCAAGTCTACAGATTTTTCTCAGGGAAAAATCACACTTGAGATCGACGCTTGAAAATACTTTGCCACTAATCAATCCCGCCACCACGGCAACGGAAATCCGTTCGCTTCGGTGTGCGGATTTTTTGTATTAATTAATTTTTCTGTCATTCCCGCGAAAGCGGGGATCCAGGATGTAAAGATGAATATGATTGGATACACTGGATTCCCGTCTGCACGGGAATGACGGGAAAAAATATTTAGAAATTAGAAATTAGTAATTAGGAATTTTTTAAATAAAAAAATATCACTTATTTGCAAAAAGTTTAAAATACGGTAATACTAGACGAATATGATCCCGTTAGAGTTTTTATACGACTCAGTACGGGCAAATAACGTTTTTCATAAAATGAACAACTTGTAAGCACATACTTTAATCAAAAAACTCTAACGGGATGAAAAAATTACTAATAGTAGAAAGTCCAGCCAAAGCCAAAACCATTTCAAAATATTTGAGTGGTGAAAAGGACACATACACCGTCGTCGCATCTGTCGGACACGTACGTGATCTTCCAAAGTCAAACAAAAAAGCCATCGATGTGGCTGCTGGTTTTGTGCCTCACTATGAAATTTCCAAAGGTAAAGAAAAAGTAATTGATGAGATATCTGCCCTGGCAAAAAAATCTGATGAAGTCCTGCTGGCGACCGACCCCGACCGTGAAGGTGAAGCCATCGCGTGGCATATCGCTGAGCTCTTGAAGAGCTCAGCGAAGTCAAAAGTCAAAAGTCAAAAGTCGAAAGAAAATACAGGACCAAAGATACAGAGAGTGACATATCATGAGATCACCAAAGAAGCCATCGAGGAAGCACTCAAACACCCTCGAGCCATTGACCAAAACTTGCGCAAAGCCCAAGAAGCTCGGCGTGTGCTCGACCGACTGGTGGGCTACGACCTCTCTGGTATCATTTGGAAAAAAGTGCGCTACGGTCTGTCTGCTGGCCGTGTCCAGTCCCCTGCGTTGCGTATCATCATGGAACGCGAGCGAGAAATACGTGCCTTCACCTCACACGCCTTTTGGGTCATTACTGCTGACGTGGCCAACAAAGACACATTCAAATTTGTCGTCACCTGCGAAGAAGAACCGACTGATCAGAAAAAAGTTGATGCCATCCTAGCCACAGGGAAAAAAGAAAACTGGACCGTGACTGATATCAAAGCAACTGAAGTCAAGAAAACACCTCGTGCACCGTTTATCACTTCGACACTCCAGCAGACTGCATCGACACGACTTGGCTTTGCACCATCACGTACCATGGGTATTGCGCAAAAGTTATACGAAGCTGGACACATTACCTACATGCGTACTGATTCGACTACCCTTTCCAAAACTGCCCTTGCAGAAATCTCTACCGTCATCGAAAAAAAATTTGGTAAAGAATATCTCCAGCTCCATACTTTTACGACCAAATCAAAAAATGCACAGGAAGCTCATGAAGCCATCCGTCCAACACATGTGACACTGACAAGCGCCGGTAAAAATGATGATGAGAAAAAACTCTATGACTTGATCTGGGCTCGCACTGTGGCATCACAAATGAAAGACGCAAATACACTGCGTACAAAAATTCTCGTCCAAGTTGGTGACGGCAAGATCAGTCCTGATTTTTCTGTTAACGGTTCACGAGTATTGTTTGACGGCTGGATGGCCTCTGACCCGATGTCACGCACAGACGATATTGAAGTCCCAAAAGTCGAACTCAACGAGAAATTAAATTTTCATGATATCCATGCGCTCGAAAAGCAAACTGAACCACCGGGTCGCTACAGTGAAGCAGGTTTGATCAAAGAACTTGAAAAACGTGGCATTGGCCGACCGAGTACATATGCATCCATCCTCCGTACCATCGAAGAGCGTGGATATGTGGACAAGGTCAACAAAGCTCTGGTGCCGACAGACACTGGTGATGTAGTCTCGTCGTTCCTCGAAGACAACTTCGCTGACTACATTAGTGATACCTTTACTGCCGAAATGGAAGACAAGCTCGACCTCATTGCTGAGGGTAAACAAGAATACGAAAAAATCCTCAAAGATTTCTATACACCGTTTAGCAAAGAGGTAAAAATTAAAGACAAGCTCGACAAAGCCACCAACATGGGTGTAGCTGATCCAAAATTTACATGTCCGATCTGTGGCGAATCCATGATCATCAAACTTTCTCGTTCTGGGAAATTTCTTTCTTGTTCAACATACCCAGACTGTGATGGAGCACTCGATATGGAAGGTCGCGAGATCAAGAAAAATGAACCGATTGGTATTGATCCGACAACAGGTCTGCAGATTTTTATGATGGACGGTAAATATGGTCCATATGTTCAACTTGGCGAACGAGCAAAAGGTAAGGGTTCAAAGAAAGCGGTTAAACCACGCATGGCTGGCGTACCAAAAACAAAAGATCCAAACACCGTGACACTGACTGATGCCCTTCTCTACTTGTCATTACCAAAAGTCCTCGGTGTACACCCAGTCACTGGCCTGCCCATCACTGCCAACATTGGTATGTTTGGTCCATATGTCGTTCATGATAAAGATTTCAGATCGCTCAAAGTGGATGATGTATATACGATCGAGCTTCCTCGGGCACTAGAAATCTTTGCCGAAGAAAAAAAAGTAGGACGACGTGGTCGATTTGCAAAAAAGAAGAAAGAAGAGTAAATTTTTTGCAGGAGGAATTTTATGGCATGTCAAAGTTGCGGTGGAAATCAATTTGATAAAAATGGTAACTGTGTACGATGTCCACTTGGACCCATAGTTGGTCCAGGACTCCGAGCTGATCAGTGGGATATAGATGAATTTGTCCCTGACATCCGAGAACTCTTTGACGCAATAGACTAACAAAAAGCCACGATGCAAATCGTGGCTTTGTATTTTTGTTAATTTCTGAAACGGTTGATTCAGGATTCCTAGCAGCAGAGGAAAGCTCACTACGGGACAAGCAAAATTGGAATGAAATAAACACAAATACTTGACAACTTTTTTAGAATATGTAAATATCTCCAGCGGAGAACAGCACATGCTCTATAAAAACTGGAAAGAAATCTGCAAGATCGAAAATGCATACTTCCTTCTTGCAGTAGCACTCGCAACTGATATCAAATTCCTTGGCGACCTCGCCATTGGATTTCCTCACCTATTCACCGACATCAAACCGGAACACCCGGGACCGTTTCCACTCTCCTTCCTCCGGAAGATTGCAGATTCTGCTCAGGATATTCATAGTCTAGATGAAATTTTTCTTGAATATGGACTTCCGGCAATTCCGTACGCTCACAGGGAGTCATTTTACTTCCGCACAATGGAAGAAAGGGATGAAAAGCCTGTACTTTGGATGGGTAGTGCCATGTCTCAAGAAGAGTACAACGTGTGGTCAGAAAAATACACAGCGGCATATCCTCTTTTCCCGTATACCCTGGAAACACTTACGATCGACGATGTTAATTACTACGTCGGTTATGTCAATACAAACGGTCCAGACGTTGATGAGCTCAAGGATATGTACCTCTACCCTACCGACCTCGTCGACGTGAATACGTAGACCGGATCAGTTCACAGACGAACAACGGCCCCGAAATCGGGGCCGTTTATTTTTATACAAAATTAGTTTGCACCAGAACTTTCACAATTTCGCCAAGGTCGCTTATAAAATATGAAAAGGGACCGGAGACGTAGTTAGCACTACGATGAGGACCATTTTTATATTTTAGAAGATGAGATTGGTGAAATTTGGAAGTTCTACAGTGAGAAATTTTTTATTGAGTAAAGTTCCTCATCATCCTCCGTATTATCCGCCTTTTTGATTTCCTCTTCTGAACGATCATCGAGTATAGTCACGGGATCAGACTCTTGCTGAACAATGATCTCTTCAGATTTTATGTCCGACCCATTTGTAATTTCTAATTCGTTATTCTTAATTCCCTCTCCATTCAAGCTTCCAACTTCAAGATTCGAGCTTCGATCGTTCTTGAGTTTACTCAACAGCGATTTGAGGTCTTCCTCCGAGAAAAAGGCAATAGTCACCTTGCCACCTGGTGCTTCATGTTTCTTTTCAATAACCACACGAGTGCCGAGGCTCTCCGTCAGTCGGTCCTCGATCTCTCGTGTCTGCATGTCGAGCATGTCGCCCTTAATACGTGCCCGGTCCAATGCAATACGTCGTGAGATCAGTTCTGCCTCGCGCACGGTCATCTTGCGGAGTATGATTTCCTTGAGCAAGGTCATCTGCTCTTCTGGTCGGTCGATCAACATGAGCAGTGGTCGAGTGTGACCTTCACTGATCTTGCCCGCTTTCAAAGCATCAATAATTTCTGCATTCAAATTTAGTACACGAATACTGTTGGACACATATTCACGACTCTTGCCGACTTTTTCTGCAATAGTGATGTGTTTAAAACCAAATTCATCGGCCAGACGTTTAAAGGCAATGGCTCGATCCACCACGTTGAGATCCTCACGCTGAAGGTTTTCAATGATAGCCAACTCCAGTTTCATCTGGTCAGTCTCATCACCATCTTTGATCAAGACTGGCACGACAGATAGACCAGCAAGTTTTGAAGCACGCAGCCGACGTTCACCCGCAATGAGTTCGTACTCTACCACCAGACCATCATCTTTTTGTACTTCTTTACGAGTCACTACCAGGGCCTGCAAGACACCATATTGACGGATCGAATCCGCCAAGCTCTGGAGCTGAGCTGGGTCAAAATCCCGTCGTGGCTGAAACGGGTTTGGTTTGATCTTTTCAACCTCTATCCAAAATATTGAATCTTTGTAGAATTGGCTCACGAATGTTACGAATTAGATTGAATAATACAAACATTTTAGCATGGAATAGAAGGAGTTGTGAATATATAGAAAAACAGGCCCCCTCCGTGTGGAAACGAGCCTGTATTATTTTATACTTCTCACTTATGGGGATGGTGCATTTTGATCCTCCAAATTAATCATTGCCATTTTGATTGCCTGGAAAACATACTCCTCAGAAGGAACGGGTTCCATTAATTTCAGTGGACATGTAGACACTGATGACAAACCAAAGTATAACTTCTGACCGTCATATATAACACAGGCGCACAAACGTATCATGCTAGTTTTAGTATGAGGAACAGCAACGAGTCCGTTCTCAATACCAAAACTTAAATCGCACCCGTTAAAAACAGTTTTGGCACGATTGACCGCACCCCTAAGTATTTCTACCAGAGATTTTGGTCGCTCTGATGCCTGAGACGAAAGTTCGACTGAAGCAACTTTTACTCCATTAAAAACAAGACGTCTAGAAATAAGGTCATGAACAGCCCTCACATTAATTTTCACAATGATCTTCTCCGCAAATAATATTACTTAATATATATAAAAAAACAAGTAGAATTTAAAAATTTACTTAGTGATATACACATAACAGTAGAAAATGGTAAGGAAGGACTTTTCCTCAAAAAAACTCACACCATCGTGTGAGTTTTTTCTGGACACCAGATTGGCGACAAACGCTACTGCGTTCGTAGACCGCTGATTCGTGCAAGTCCCTCATACAAAGCTCCGCTTTATTCTCCGGCACAAAAAAACCGCTCACGCGGATTTTTTCTTGTGCCGGAGGAGGGACTTGAACCCTCATCCCTTTCGAGACACGATTTTGAGTCGTGCGCGTATACCAATTCCGCCACTCCGGCTTTAGTGCTAGAATACGTCAAAATGAAGCAAAAATCAACACAAAAACCCACCATCATCGTCATCCTTGGACCGACTGCCACCGGCAAGTCTGATTTGGCCGTGGCTGTGGCAAAACAACTGCAGGGTGAGGTCATTTCCGCCGACTCACGCCAGATCTACACCGGTCTCAATATTGGTACTGGCAAGATCACCACACGCGAGATGTGTGGTATTCCCCATCACCTGCTTGACGTGGTCAATCCCAAAAAAGTTTTCTCCGTGGCTGAATGGCAAACCTTGGCGAATAAAAAAATAGAGGAAATACTAGCTCGTGGCCATACACCGATTATAACTGGTGGTACTGGTTTCTATATCCAATCAATCGTCGACAGCATTGTTTTGCCAGAGGTTGCACCAAACCCCGTATTGCGTAAAAAACTGGAACAAAAAAGTCTCGAAGAACTCGTGAGTATGTTGAAAAAACTTGACCCAAAACGTATTAAAACTATTGATACCAAAAATCCTGTTCGCCTCATCCGAGCCATCGAGATTGCCACTGAGCTCGGTGTGGTGCCCAAGATAAAAAACCTAAAAAGTCCGTACCATTTTATCCAAATCGGACTGACTGCTGACCCAGAGATTCTCAAAACACGCATCCACACTCGCCTCCTCAAACGAATGAAACAAGGTATGGTGGCCGAAGCCACACGCCTGCACACAGCCGGCCTGTCGTACAAACGCATGCGCCAGCTTGGACTGGAGTATCGATACCTGGCTGACTTCCTTGAAAAGAAAATTACACGAGCAGAACTCGTAGAAAATATATACTCAGGAAATATTGATTATGCCCGACGCCAAATGACATGGTTCAAGCGAGATAAAAAGATTCAGTGGGTTGACGTGGGCGAGAAAAAACTTTTTCAAAAAGTTATGTTGCTTCTACAACCAAACTAAGCTACAAGAAATTTTTCTGGTATATGTTCAAAATCTCCATTACTCATAAAGACGACAACATCTCCTTCACATATCTGTTTAGACAAAACACTTAGTGCTTGATTTGGATTTTCTGCGGTGTACATGACCTTACCCATGGCTGTAATATTTTTCTGTACAACAGAAATATCTATAAAATTATCTTTACTATCACCTGGACGAAACGGTGGTACCACAATAATAGAAAGATCTGCATGTGCAAGTGCCTCTGGATACACACTTTCAAACGCTTTTCTTCTGCTGGTTATGGATCGAGGTTCAAAAACACACAGTAATCTTTTTTTTGGATAGTGTTGTCGCAAGCCCTGTAAGGTAACAGAGACCGCAGTCGGGTGATGTGCAAAATCACGAATCACGATAACATCTTTACCTGTGGTGCCTAATATTTCCTGTCGTTCACGAACACCTGGATATGTTTTGAGACCTTCTCGTATAGCCACCATATCTAGTCCTTCAAATAATGCCAGTGCAAACACAGCGCTGACATTGGCCACATTGTATTCACCAAACAGCGGGATTTCTATATCAATATATTTCTCACCTTGTACATGTACAGAAAAAATTGTTCCCGTATTCGTCACCGAAGTGATTTCATACGACAAATCATTAGATCGTTGGACACCATACACGTACACGTTGCCTGCACACTTGGAAATATCGACATGGGCACAGACTGATTCATGCACAACAAGATGTCCGCCTGGTGGTATATCATCAACCAAAAACTGAAATGCCTGCTTGTAATCTTCGAATGTTGGATACAAGTCAACATGATCATGCTCAATCGAGGTGATTATTGCAGAAGTAGGTAGATATCGTAGAAACTTTGGTGCTTTATCAAAATATGCACAGTCATATTCATCACCTTCAAATATGGCGTGCGTGGTATGGACTCCACCGACACTGTAACTTTCTCCAGTATGTTGAAACACACCACCAATCAAATATGCAGGATCACATTGTGCAGTCATAAATACATGCACGAGGAGAGAACTCGAGGTGGTTTTGCCATGTGTCCCCGCCACCACTAATGAACGCTTGTGAGAAATAAGTAACTCTGCCAATACTTCAGAACCAGACATCATAGGAATATCTTTGTCGCGTGCATACGTCACTTCCTCATCATGTGCCGGAAGCATATTACCTGGCACAAACAAATCAATATCACGCAAATTCTCTATAGACGGAGTTCGGCAATCAATGTGGTGGTCACGAAGCACATCGCTCATGGGTGGATGAAAAGAAAAGTCACTACCGGTCACCATGTATCCCGCATCTACCAGCATACAGGCGATGGACGCCATTGCCTTACCACACACCGCTGATACATGAATCCGGGCACCTGCGACGAGTGTGCCAATTTTTCTTTGTCGTATATGAGCATCTGGTAGGAGATTACGTTTAGCAAGATAATACAACTCGTAAGATTTCATCACCCGAGTATATCAAAAAAGTAAACGTAACAAAAAGGGGCAGGCCGTAGCCCACCCCCTTATTTTACGAACAAAGTATCTCGCGAATTACTTCCCACGAAAAATCAGAGAACCTTTTTCGAGACACCTCGTTGTCACCACAAAAAACACGGTTAGTCAGAATACACACAGTAACTGCCGGATCCCGAGTAAAAAACACCCGACACCCCGTCCAGCCGGCAAACAACAACGGCCTGTCTACCGAAATTCCAGTCAGATTTTTCGCGTACGGAATATCGAACCCAAGGGCATATTCATAATCCACGATGCCCAGTTTACCAAGCTGATTACTTGATGCTCTATCGTAGAAAAGAGACCGGCGCATTGCACCAATCGTGACGTGAAAAATATCTGCAATCATAGCTGCGTCCGAAAACAAACCGGCAGCAACAATATTGTCATGCGGATGATTTGATGACAAAGGATCGTGGACCAGTCCACGAAGACCCTCATCAGCCCGTGTTGGCACGATCAAGCCTGGTTGAACCAAACCCCGACGAACTGGGTTAAAAAGAAAATTTTCTTTATTCAAACCACCAAGTAAATGCGTGTGGAGTATATCCTCGATACCTCCAGAAAAAAAACTTTCGAGAAATAAGCCAACGTATGCACTTGCCAAATTATCGTAATGAAACTCCTTCTCCCAGTGCGCAAAACCAGTTTTCATTAGAATTTCTTTGAAGGGCCCAAGGTTGCCGATCCGCAACATATCAAAATCAAAAGCATACGTCTGTACAACGTACGTCATGAAATGCCACAGTTGCCGACCATTACTGTTCGGTACGGACAAAAAGTCACCCAAGTCATCTTCTGGTGATATCGCCTCCTGAAAAAATAACTTCCACATCAACAGATAGGTCACCGCCTTGGTCAGACTGGATACATCAAACAGTCGTGCACCTTTCGACAAATGTTGACCACCTGAAAACTCGATATCAATGGGACCTCTCACACACACATCAAAGTCTGTGAAGAGACCCTCCGCCACACCTCTTTCAAACAGCCTTTGTATGTTCATCTACCAACCTCCGCAAGCAAGTATACCCACCTCGTAATTTTAAGCAAGAAGGACTTTGTGGGTACAATAGAGTGGATAGTTAAAACCACTAAAATTACTTTATCTTTCTAATCAACTCCAAAAATTATTTTATCATGTCTCACAACAACAATGACAGGATAAATTTTTGTATTACCAATTTGTAATAGTCTTTCCATATATTTATATATTTTTTGGAGAAATCTCCCTCGAAAATTTTGCGCCGTCGCTTAAAATTTTCTGGTCACCAGTTTGGCGACAAACTCTGCTGAGTTCGTAGACCACCAAACTGTTCAATTCCTCGACAAAAAAACTTCGGTTTTTCTGCGGGCCCACGAGGAATCGAACCCCGGTCGCTCCTTTTGGAGAGGAGTATTCTGCCACTAAACTATAAGCCCGTAAGTTCTCATACTAACAAAAATTCGCCATTTCGGCGAATTTTTGAATACTTTTTGATTATTTCTTTGCTTCCTTGAAGGTAATCCGCTTTCTCAGCTTTTTTGAGTACTTCTTGAGCTCGATTTTTCGCTCAACTTTCTTCTTATTCTTGCGCGTCCAATACACCTCTCCGGATGCCTTGTTTTTTATTTGGATCAATCTGTCTTGTGACATAGTAGGACCATAATAGCCTAAAATCAGCCAGAGAGCAAGCTAGTACTTCCGGCTATTGTTTTCAAACAATTCCATGACCTGCTTGGTCACTGGACCAACATTGCCTGTACCGATCACCGTGTCCCCCACCTTGACCACCGGTACCACGTCTTTAAAGCTCGAGCTGATAAAACACTCATCGGCATCATAGAGCTCTTCGAGCGATACGTTACATTCCAGCACTTCTAAGCCCTGTGCTCGAGCGAGATCAATGACCACTTTACGTGTCACTCCATACAAAATACTATCTTTTGGTGTCAGAATTTTTCCTCCAGCCACCACAAAAAAGTTACTGGTGGCACATTCCAAAATCTGCCGTCGCCAGGTATACAAAGTTTCGAGTGCATGAGCTTCCTTCATCTTTTTCTGCAACGGCACCGCACTAATGTAATTGATGGTTTTGTACTCTGGATATTCCCGCAAATGTTCTTTGAGTAGGACACTCGCTCCATGTGTATAATATTTTTCGTCAATCGGTTTCCACTCTTCAGTAAAGATATAGAATGTTGGGGTGCTCCGATCGTAATCAATACCACCAATTGCCTCTCCTCCAGTCAAGATGAACTTGATATTTGTCCGTACAAACCCATTTTTCTCTACCAATTCATACATGATCCGAACAATCTCTTCATCACTGACAGGAACAGGTATATCCAAAAACTGCGCTGACCTACGAAACCGAGCGAGGTGGTCGTCACACATAAAAACCTTCCCATTTAAAGTGGTCAGGGCTTCGTATATACCAAAGCCACGCAACATACCAATATCAAAAATACTCACCTTGGCCTCACTCTCTGGTATGATATCTCCGTTTAAGTAGCAATATCGCATAGTGCTCATGATAACAGAAGAGTGAGGAACAAAAAACACCTTTGTAAGGTGTTTTTTTTGTGCGCCGAGTTGGACTCGAACCAACGATACCCAATGGGTGGGAGATTTACAGTCTCCTGGAATAGCCGCTATCCGATCGGCGCATACTTCTGCATATAGGACTGTATCATATTTTTGATATCTAGTAAAAGCATTCTGTTTGCATTTATTTGGCACAACATAGGAAAAATATGACCCTCGAAGCTCTTTCTGATTATTTTATCGCTGAAGTAGATCCTTGCCTATCAAATACCTTCATGCTGACGTTTCGGTATGATGAGGCCACAGTAACCATTCGCCTTAAGTTTGCTGATGAAGAAAGTGGTACCGATATGATCATCACCGGTGTCACGACTCATCCGTTTACGGAGAGAAAAAGTAATTATGCCAACATAGCGTTGCAACAAGTACTCGACTGGGCTGATGAACAAAACCTATGGAGTATCGAAGCCATACGAGTGAGCAGACGGGATGAGTCTTTCTGGAGGAGAAATCATTTCTGGCCAATCGGTAACCCCACCAGAGATTTCAAGTTTACACATACACAAAAGAGGACCGAGTGAATATACTCAGTCCTCTTTTTTTATTAGCAACGTAAAATGTTTTAACCTTCCGTCACTTCACTAACCACAAAGTTTTCCGTCACCCCAGACTTGCGTGGATTCTTCACATCAAAAGTAAACTCCATTGCACCATCACCTTTTTTATCCCCTGCTTTGACCGAGACACTCACACGACTACCCTTGCCCATCTTCTTACCCACCATGAGTGAGGCAATAGGCGTCAAGATTTTGTTTTGAATCAAACGTTTGAGTGGTCGTGCGCCATACTGTGGGTTGTATCCGTCTTTTGCCAACTGCTCCAACACACCATCACTCAACTCTAGTCGAATTTCTTTTTCTGCTAGTCGGCGGACCACCAACTCAACCTGGATTTTCACAATATCTTTAATTATTTCTTTGCCCAATACATCAAAGACAATAATATCATCGAGACGGTTCAAAAATTCTGGACGGAAATGGTCTTTCAGTGCTTCGAGTACTTTATTTTTTGCTTCTGTGTAATTTGTTTTTTCTGTTTGTTCACCTTCACCATGGGCATTAAAGCCAATTTTTTCCATACGATCAATGTACTGCCCACCAATGTTTGAGGTCAGGATGATTACCGTATTGCGAAAGTTCACTACTCGTCCCTTGGCATCGGTCAGTTTACCGTTGTCGAGGACTTGTAACAAAATATTAAAGACTTCTGGATGGGCCTTTTCTATCTCATCAAAGAGAATAACTGAATATGGTCGATGACGCACGGATTCGGTAAAATTACCTGAATCATCGTGGCCAACATATCCTGGAGGTGCGCCGATCAATTTACTAACGGAATGTTTTTCCATAAATTCTGACATATCGACACGGATCAGCGCTTTGTCGTCGTCAAACATAAACTCAGCCAATGCTTTGGTTAGCTCGGTCTTGCCCACACCAGTCGGACCAAGGAAGAGGAACGAACCAATTGGTCGGTTTGGATCAGCAATACCGACACGAGAACGCTTGATAGTGTCCGAAATCTTCTTGACTGCTTCTACTTGACCGACAATGCGTTCTCGCAAAACTTCTTCCATGCGGTGGAGCTTGTCTGCTTCTTGCTCAAGCATGCGGGAGACCGGCACACCAGTCCATTTGGAAACAATACGGGCAATATCATCTGCGGTGACTTCTTCTTTCAAGATGCGTCGTGATGACTGCAATTTCTTCAATCGCTTTACACGCAAATCCAATTCTTTTTCTGTTGCAGGAATAGTACCGTAGCGGATTTCTGCCGCCTTTGCCAAATCCACTCGCGCTTCTGCCGAGTCGGCGTCAAGGCGCAGTTCCTCCAACTTTTTTTTGATTATTTTAATCTCTACCACCACCTCTTTTTCGTTTTTCCATTTCAAATCAATCTCACCAGTCTTGTCTTTCAAATCTGCGATGGCTTTTTGAATCTCCGTCACACGAGCCTTTGATTTTAAATCAGTTTCTTTTTTCAAAGCCTCTCGTTCGATTTCAAGTTTGACCAAGGCTGAATGTGCTTCTTGCAATACTGGTGGCATATTTTCCAAAGCAATCTTTAAATACGATGATGCTTCGTCAATCAAATCCACTGCTTTATCTGGCAAAAATCTATCAGTAATATATCGTGCAGAGAGGTTGACCGCAGCTACAATTGCTTCGTCGGTAATGTGAACACCGTGATACAACTCGTACTTTTCTTTTAATCCACGGAGGATAGTGACTGCATCATCAATCGATGGCTCGTTGACATAGACCGGCTGGAAACGTCGTGACAAAGCTGGATCCTTTTCAATATGTTTCTGATATTCACGTAAAGTCGTCGCGCCAATAGCTCGCAGTTCTCCGCGGGCAAGGGCTGGCTTCAACATATTTGATGCATCGAGAGATCCTTCGGCCGCACCTGCACCCACCAGGGTATGCAATTCGTCGATAAACAAGACAATTTTACCGTCAGATTTTTCAATTTCTTTTAAAATATTTTTCAATCGTTCTTCAAATTCACCACGGTATTTGGTACCAGCTACGAGGAGGCCAAGATCAAGTGAGACCAACTCTTTATCTTTGAGTGATTCTGGTACATCGCCCATAGACATACGAATAGCCAAGCCCTCAGCAATAGCAGTCTTGCCCACACCAGCTTCACCAATCAAGATGGGATTATTTTTCGTTCGTCGAGATAATATTTGTACAATACGCGAGATCTCTTCTTCACGACCAATAACTGGATCAAGTTTGTTCTGCTGAGCAAGCTTGGTGAGTGATCGAGTGTACTTTGATAATGCTTTAAATTTTTTGGGTGAAGATATTTCTTCGTTTTTCTTTGTTCTGATTTCTTCTACCACCTGCATGACTTGTGGTTTGGTCAATTTAAATCGAGACAGTAAATCACGAGCGACACCAGGAATTTCTAGTGCAGAGATAAACAAATGTTCTGTAGAAACAAATTCATCGTTCATTTCTCGAGCGATCTTGGCTGAGTTTTCAATCATCTGGGCCAACTCAGGAGTCAGATAAATCTGATACGACGGTGACAAAGTTTGTCCGGCATCAGTCCCCTCGATAGCTTCAATGAGTGAGTCAGTGAGTAAAATAGTATCTATTTCCAGTCGATCAAGCAGTGAAGGAACAATTGATTCCTCTTGCAAGACAAGGGCCGTCAACAAATGTAGTGGTGAGACGTGGTTTTGACCACGTTCAATAGCCAGCTCGTGTGCTCGGCGAATGGCTTCTTTTGCTTTTGTGGTGAAATTATTAAATGGAGGCATATAAATAGAGGTTAGAATCTAGAATTAAGAATTACGAATAATAAAAACTGATAAAAACCCTTGATAATAACCAAATTATAGCTAAAAAACCAAAATGTCAAAAAAAAGGATATTATCGATAAATTCTCAAACTTCAAGATTCTAGCTTGTAGCTTGTAGCTTGTAGCTTGTAGCTTCTACTTCGCCACTTGGATCGACTGCAAATCCTGTTTAATAATGGCCGAGGGCAGATATGATTTTGTTGAAGCAAATTCCGACAATGATATGCCGATGACATTACCTGATAATGACAAAATAGGGGCACCAGAAACAGCATCGATAGGACTGACATCCCCTTCTACTGAAGATACGGACTTGGTGGCTGGTGTGGTGCTTGAAGCTGCCGTTTCTTTCATAGTGAGATACGCCACCCGACCCACAGCTACCGCATTACTACTGTCTCCACCAATTGATATAATAGTCTGTCCAAGCTGGGCATCATTAACATCCAAAGTAGCTGGTGTAAATGTATACGGCTTCACTGGTTTTGCTTTAAAAAAAGAAACTTGCCATTTTTTATCTCCGGCAATAGCTACCAATGGAATAGTTACTCCATCTGAAGTCAGTGCCACATAATTCATAACTGGGGAAATATATTGTTTGTCTGCTACAACAATACCGTCACTCGAGATAATTACGCCGAGACTGTACAAGTTGTCGACACTCCCATCTGCATTTTGTTCACGAATACGAACAATCGATGGCGTATTTTTAGCGATAGATGAGGTGACACTGTCATCCTCGTTGACCACCACAGTGGTGGTCTGTTTTCCTGTATTTGTACCAGTCACGGCCGCTGGGGTCACAGTCTCGATAGTTTTCTCTACTACTTGATTAACGGTCTTGGTTAGCTCCACTGGTGCTTGCATGAGCAAAGAGGTGGTCATGATACCGGTAGCAATAGATACGACAAAAGAGATGAGGATACAGAGGAGAATAATTTGATGTTTGTTGAGATCGTCCATCCCGTTAGAGTTTTAATGAAAACCTTCTAATAATAAAATAGTTTACGTAGTAAAAAATATATGTACATACTATCAATCCCATAGATAAAACTCTAACGGGACCATAGCGTGTTAAGTATAACAAATCTACATCTCAAAGCCCAAACGTCAAAAAATAAACGACCCACGGGCTCACGCCCGGGGTATTCCCGAGATGAATTGGCGAAGCCAATTCATCCTGAAGCAAAGCTTCAGGAAACTTTTGCTTCATCCCCACGCTCACGCGATGGGGTATTCGCAAAACAAACTGTCGTTTGTTTTGACGTCACATCTCAGAAGTGGAAAAGAGTACTTTTCCACTTCATTCAATGCTAGTCAAAATAAAAATGAGGTCACTGTTTTACCAGTGACCTCCCTGCTTTCGAGATGACATTTATTAGTTGGGCCTAACCATACAACAGGTCCCGGACTGCGCCCGGAAAAGCACGGGTCCATTCCATAACCAAACGAACAAACTTTTCTTGCAAAATTACTGCAAGGTCATCTCCTAAAAGACTAACCTATACGAAAAATAATGTCAACATCTTTTAAACACAAAACCCACCGAAGCAGGCTGTGCCATATTTGGTGGGTTGTCAATATTGTTCTTCTGCAAGTGGAACCCTGTAACCTTCCCGTAAAATTGCCACACACTCACTGACACACCTATCACAAATATACGTAATGACAGAAATTGACAATTTTACCGTAGCTTTTGCAGAGGACAATTTAATATCTTGCGTGTTGCAATCTGTATCCTCTGGACTTCTTATCATTTTTTCGACATAGCCTTGAGATTTCCCACAAAAATTACACCGTATATCGTCCATATAGATCTCCAAAAAAACATTAACATTACTTTATTTGATTTGTCAACTAAAGATGAATCAGGTAGATTCCGGGTCAAATCCGGAATGACCAAGTTGGAGACTTTTAAACGTACGACTTTATGGACTACTTCCCCACCTGTTTCAACGCCTTTTCCAAAGCGTGCAGTGCGAAATCAATATCTGCCTGAGTTGTCTCACGACCAAGTGTAAAGCGGATAGATGACAGTGCACAGTCTGGCTTACCAAGCGAAGCCACCACATAGGACGACGAATCTTCTTTCAATGTTTGGCACGATGATGAATACGACGCTGCTACTCCGTAGGTGTCCAAGGCCACTACCAGATATTCTGCATCAAGACCTTTGAAACAGATGCTTATATTATTCGGTACTCGATGTTTACGAGAACCATTGATTTCCGCACCTTCAAATCGTTTGAGAATTTCATCAATACAATAGTCTCGTAATTTTTCTAGACGAATCGATAGTTCCTTCCGTTCAACCTTTGCACACGATAAAGCTGTAGCCAGACCAAGCATCCGGGTAACATCTTCTGTACCACTGCGCAAACCCATTTCTTGTCCCCCACCAAACATAACCGGTGACCAGTTAACTCCATGACGCACATACAAACAACCAATTCCAGCAGGTCCATACACCTTTAACCCATCCAAAGTTAACAGATCCACTCCCAACGTCGATACATCTAATGTGTAGAACAATGGCGCCTGACACGCATCAGTGTGGAAAAGAATCTCGAAGCGAGAAGCTTGAGATTTAATTTTGACTGCGCGGACAATCTCGCGCAATGGTTGCACGACCCCAATCTCATTATTCACATACATGATCGACACCAACACCGTATTGTTTTGTATCGCATCCACAACCTGCTGTGCAGTAATCAATCCATCGGAATCCGGTGTGAGTAATGTTACTTCACCACCTCGTCTGGTGACCTCTGCCAATACTTCCCGGACCGACGAATGTTCGGTCAATACAGAAATAATATGTGGTCGTGCAATACCATGCTGTTGTGCATATGCAAATGTACCAAGAATAGCGAGATTGTTACTCTCCGTACCACCAGCAGTAAAAACAATCCGCTCGTGTGCTGTGTTTAAAAAACGAGCCACTTCACTGCGCGCCTGGAGCATGATTTCTTTGACCTGCCGAGCTTCGGTATACAATGCACTTGGATTGGCAAAATGTAACTCCGCATAATCACGCATAACAACTTTAACCTCTGCACGAACAGGGGTGGCCGACGCATAGTCGAGAAATATGCGCTCTTGTTTTTTCTTCAAAAAATTAAACATATGTTGAGTGTACCGCAAAATGCTTCTTTGCAAAAGAGTATTTTTACTGTATAGTAAATTTCATGCAAATTGACGTTTATTTGATCACATATGCACTTGCTGGCATGAGCATCATATTGCTCGGCTGGGTCATCTACCTGCACATAAAAATCCGCCGACTACTCGTAGGTAAAGACGCAAAGTCCCTCGAAGATACACTGACTCATGCACATGCAGAGATTCGAGAATTGCGAAAATTTGAAACAGAGTGTTTGGCATATTTTACAGATGTTGAAAAACGCCTGAGCAGATCCATCCAGGCAGTCGAGACTGTTCGCTTTAACCCTTTTCAGGGTTCAGGTGTCGGAGGAAACCAGAGTTTTTCAACAGTCCTCTTGTCTGAAAAAGGTGACGGTGTTGTCCTGTCATCTCTCTACTCGCGAGATCGTGTCAGTATTTTCTCCAAGCCACTATCAAAATTCCAAAGTGATTTTGACATGACAGAAGAAGAACTGTCTGTACTCACATCTGCAAAAGCCAAGGTAGGAATAAACCAAAAATAAAAATCGATACAATATTTTAATTTCGAAATTTAAAATTTACTCTGAGACAAATCTTTACGATGCCGAAACATAATAAAAACAAACCATGCCCGACACTAGCCACACTACAACAAAACGTCCTCCTGTCGTCGCCATCATGGGTCATATTGATCATGGTAAATCAACACTCCTCTCATATATTCGTAAAAGCGCCCTCGCGTTAAACGAAGCAGGTGGTATCACTCAGCATATTTCTGCGTATGAAGTCGAACATCCTACAGCAGACGGCGTAGCGAAGATCACCTTCATCGACACACCCGGACATGCCGCTTTTTCTGGTCACCGCAACCGTGGAGCATCTATCGCTGATGTATGTATCCTCGTGGTCTCTGCCGAAGATGGTGTCAAACCTCAAACTGTCGAAGCCCTCAATTCAATAAAAAAAAGCAACACTCCGTATATTGTCGCCATTACAAAGACAGACAAGCCTGATGCCAATATTGAGCGCACAAAACAATCACTGGCTGAACACGACATCTTTGTTGAAGGCTACGGTGGCGATATCCCTATGGTAGCTGTTTCTGGAAAAACCGGCGCTGGTATTCCCGAACTTCTTGATATGATCCTCCTAGTGGCTGATTTGGAAAACCTCATGGGAGATCGCGGAGCTCTTGCCTCTGGTATGATTATTGAAAATAATCTCGATATCCGTAAAGGTATCTCTGCAACCTGTATCATCACTAATGGAAGTTTGGTCAAGGGTAATTTTGTTATTTCTGAACAAGCCATCACCCCTGTCCGTATGGTAGAAAATTGGAAAGGCCAACCAATACAAGACGCCACTTTTTCCATGCCGATAAAACTCATTGGTTGGGATAGTCTACCAACAGTTGGAAGTACCTTTAAAACATTTGAAACAAAAAAAGAAGCGGAAGAATATATAAAGCAAATGGAAAGTGGAAAGTCGAAAGTGGAAAGTCGAGAAGATACACAGAAAAATACAGACGTTAAAGATTTTCCACTCGTCATCAAAGCAGATACTGGTGGTAGTTTGGAGGCACTGACTCAGGAGATCATGAAGTCAGAAATGGAACGCATCCGACCACATATTGTTTTTTCTGGTATCGGCGCGGTATCTGAAAACGATATTCGTATGGCCAAAGGTAAAGACAATGCTATCGTTATCGGTTTTCATGTCAAAGTGGATCCACAAGCAAAAACTCTGGCTGAACGAGATGGTGTGACCATACAACATTTTGATGTCATTTATACTATGTCAGAATGGCTCAAAGAAACACTCCTCGCACAAACACCAAAAAGAGAAGTTGAGGAACAAACTGGCGAAGCAAAAGTACTCAAAATGTTCAGTAAAGTCAAAGACAAACAAGTCATTGGCTGTCGTATGGAAACAGGTAGTATGCACGTCGGCGACATTGTTAAAATCATGCGTCGAGATAGTGAGATTGGTAGTGGTAAAGTACGCGAACTACAATCACAGAAATTAAAAATCTCGAGTGTCGAAGAAGGTAAAGAATTTGGCACCTTGGTCGAAGCAAAAATAGAAATCGCTCCTGGTGACAAACTACAGGTATTTACTCTTACTCAAAAATAATACAAATAACACATACCATGAGCCTACGAGACGAACGTATAGAAGAACAGTTACGAGGATTGGCAGGACAGTTTTTGTCGTTGCATGGTAATACCTCATCCTTGCTAACTGTCACCAAAGTTGAGATGTCAAAAGACGCGAAAAATGCTATGATCTTTTTCACAGTATTCCCGCAAAGTTTCGAGAAAACTGCGTTGCAATTTGCCAAGCGAAAGCGAAGTGAATTTAAACATTTCATCAAAGATAACGTGAGTTTTGGCAAAATCCCTTTCATTGATTTTGCTATTGATTTGGGTGAGAAAAACCGTCAACGTATTGATGAGATATCAAACATAACCGAAGAATAATACGACCTGGTGGCCAAGTGGTAAGGCGAAGCTCTGCAAAAGCTTTATACGGCGGTTCGATTCCGCCCCAGGTCTCCAAGAAAAAGTTTTACTTTTTCTCACATGCCTGGGTGGTGGAATTGGTTTACACGCACGACTTAAAATCGTGTTCCGCAAGGAATATGGGTTCGACTCCCATCCCAGGCACTAGAAAATCACAAAGTGATTTTTAGCTGGGAAACAAAACCAATATCTTGGTTTTGTGTTGGGAATCGAACAGATTGTCGGTCTACGCTCACACCAGTGAGTGTCGACAATCTGGTGCCCAGAAATATTCAAGCGACGGCGAGAACATTTCGAGGGAGACTCCCATCCCAGGCACTAGAAAATACTTTCACAAAAAATTTCCATACGTGTATGGAAATTTTTTGTATCTGTGCGCCCACCAGGGATCGAACCTGGGACCTTGTCCTTAAGAGGGACCTGCTCTACCAGCTGAGCTATAGGCGCATATTAATTTATTCTCACATACCGAGCCTCTACTGTATACCGACCAAAACAGTCCCAAACCAGACAAAAAGTATTCTACCATTTTATTTATGAAAACCAAAGTACACCCCCAGAATTTTCTACATAAAAAATTATTGATAATCCCCTTTTCATCATTTTCAGAGTTGATATAATTGGTATACACTATTTGTCTTAGTTATAGAAAAAATGAGTAAAAGAAAATCAAAAATAAAAATCATCTGGACAACAAATTTTGCATACGCAATAGGGCTAATTACTACAGATGGTAACCTATCCAATGATGGTAGACATATTCTCTATACAACAAAAGATGAACAACTAGCTATTACATACAAAAAATGCCTAGATATCACAAATAAAATTGGTAAAAAATCAAGAGGATTTGGAAAAGAAAAAAAGTATTACGTAATACAGTTTGGTGATATAAATTTTTATGAATTTCTTATTACTATTGGAATAACACCCCGCAAATCAAAAACCCTTATACAAATACAAATACCAAATAAATATTTTGCGGATTTTTTACGAGGATGTATTGATGGTGACGGTACTATTTCAATATCAGATCATCCAGAGTCACAATACAAACAATTAAAAATTCGTTTATCTTCTGCAAGCCCGTTATTTCTTCAATGGATTGGCGAAAAAATAGCTCTTTTGATCAAAACAAAAGGTGGTCATATTTATACAGATAAAACAAAATCCGTCTCAACACTTTCTTATGCAAAAGCAGATGGTGGAAAAATCCTGAAATGTATGTATTATAAGAAGGATCTTCCTTGTTTAAAAAGAAAAGAGAAGATTGCTAAAAAATGGGCGAGTGGCGCAATTGGCTAGACGCGCTAGTCTTAGGAACTAGTGGAGCAATCCGTGGGGGTTCAAGTCCCCCCTCGCCCACCCTTAGAGACTTTGAGGTCTTCGAGATCATCAAAGGGTGAATTAAGTGTTGTATTTACTACATTTTTTCCTTGAATGGTAAAGTTCAAGAAGATTTTGCGTATAAAATAGTCCAATTCTTTCATATCTCTGCTTTTAGCTATATAACTAGCGGTATTATCTAGTAGTTCAAGGAACTCAGCGTAAGTCAGTATATTGACCTTGCCCTTAGCGATAAGTTTTTGAGCTTTTTGTATCTCCCCATTGATCGTAACTATTTCTGCCTTAGACTTCTGTAAATCTAATTTATACTCATCCTTTATTTCCTTTGTCTCATCACTAATAAGCATATCCTTTATCTTGACGATCTTCTCATTTATTTTTCTTTCTTTAGCTTGCAAAGAAAGTACTTGTGTTTTTGCTTTAGAAATCCTCTGATCAGAAACTATTTTCATTTCTTTGGTGTAGTGATCGTAACTCTTTTCGGATGAAAAAGGCTTTTGATCCAAATACTTACAAATATAATCAATCACTACTTTTGCTCTGACTGATTTCCCATACATATCACAGTCATCAGTTTCGCATCTATAATAAAAATAGTTTGTTGTACCCTCTTTCGTTTTCTTTGCAGTAATACCTGCACTCATAGGCTCACCACACTCTGCACACAAAACCATTCCTCTCAGCAGATCAGCTTTCACACCACCAGTTTTCCTATACTTTTTTGTGATAGCTATAAGTTGTTTGTCCTTAGAAAGTTTATTGATTGTCATAAACTCTGGAACGGTAATCATGGCTGAAAATCCATAATGTTCAATCAAATTGATCACATCATTTTTCCCATAGTTGAGAATACCTGTATAGATAGGGTCTTTCATAAACTTCTCTACCCTTTGCTTGGTCATTTTTATAAATCTTGGCGTATGATCCTTATGCCAGGTATGGTAGCCATTACTATTTAGAAAATCAGCTATTTCTGACATAATAACGCCACGCAATCTCATCTTAAATGCTTCTTTGATGAGAAGAAAATTATTGCCATCTGGCTGCAAACGCTGAAGTGCATCTTTGTAATATCCATGCTTTGCTTTATTGATATACTTGCCCTCACCCACACTTCTCTTATTACCTCTGCTCACATTATCGCTGAGCTTGTCAGAGTATTCTTTTGACAACACAAAGGTAATGCCTAAAAGCATTTTTCCACTCGTGTCATTTTGAAAAGTAAAACTGACAAACTTCAAATCTCTGATAATCTGCTTATCAACAAGATCAATAATTTCTCCCGCCTCTTTCATATTTCTAGCAAGACGATCAGGATGCCATGCTATCACCCCACCGTATTTACCCTTTTTAAGGTCATTGAGTAACTGTCTAAACTTAGGTCTCGTATCAGGCTCTTTTGCCGACTCAGCTTCTACAATAATATCTTGCTTCTTTACAGTAATATCATTCCTCTCTGCAAACTCAGTACACTCTGCTATTTGGTCCTGCAAAGAGCGAACTTGTTTATCACTTTCATCAGTGGATTTTCTAACATAAATTGCATAGACGCAGTCTTCAGGGACAAAAACACTATCACTGCTTTTTAGCTGTTGTAGTGCATTTTTTAGTTCTTCAGGAGTTGTAATCGGATTAAGCATAGTTGGCAGTATTTTATCATTTTTGCTTACTACCGCCTAAATACACTGGATTATGAAAAATGGAGTGGTTTTGAGACAAACCATAGTATTTACTGGTTACGAGCTATAGAGAGCAGGATCCTTTGAATAGGAGCTGGTGTGGGTCTATATATCAATCAGACCAGCCTAAACGCTCGTTATTTTTAGGACGAAACATTTTGAACTTTATTCGGTATTCAACTTCTTTAGATATAAATACGGGATCGCCACCACCATATAAAGAAATCTTTGGCTTTCCATTTTTCTCATAAAAATCTTTATCGTGTTTCTCTATATCAAAAATAGTAGCTTCATATGCAAGTCGATGCTCGTATGAGAAACCTCTGTCTTTCAATTCTTTCTCGATATGATCAGGCCACTTGATAATGAGGTTATCTTCAGAGTCATCGAAACGTAGACCGAGTTCAACAAGAAACTGTACGATGCTATTCAGAGGAAAGATCACGAGCCAATCTTCTTTCTTTCCAATCGTATCAAGTCCACCGATATATTGATCAAAACAATTATTACGGATGCTGTCTTCGGTAATAGCGACTGCATATTTATTCTCTAGGACTCTATCAACAGTAGGTCCCATTTTAGAGCCAAACATATAACCACAGTGCATAAACTCGTCTGTTGGAAAAGTTCGTTCTATGTCTCCCGATGCTATCCTTTGAAAACGACTAGTTAGACCACTTGCTGAGTCATAATATTCAGTGAACTCGTAATATGTTCCGTATATTCCATGTCTGCCGTTTTTCTCATATTCTGCGAACATTTCTTTCAACTCCTGTGAAATTTCTGACCCAGCAATTTTCTCAGCCAATCTTTTCCAGTCGACAAACGGCGTAACATCTAATTTGTATCCGAATTGTTTTGGGAAGATTTGTTTTCCGAACATAGTATTTTTATATAAAGATATTATAGCTTTTTATGCACCTATTCGTCCAAACCTTGCATCATTGATCATTTGTTCCCACGATGAGAAATAACTTGATAATCGAGATAGATTTCCAAGAGCACCCCAAGCCATAACGGAAAAATGCTCAATTTTTACTTTCTGTTCCTTACCGTTTTCTTGGTAAAGAACATACAAATGATCTACACCAGCGCCAACGCCCTTTTGACTATTCACACTTTGAATACTTTTGACTGGTATAGTAAACATTTTCTTACCACCTTTTGTCTCAAAATATAGATCCATCTTTGTGAGCACAAGTGCACCAGACTTTGTATTGAATAAACCACCTTTGAACTTTAGTTTATCTTCTTTCTTTATAATTTGTTCCATGTGTTTTCAGTTATCTAGTAAGCCACATGGAAACTTTTTGATACAAAAAGCCCACCACATGGGTGAGGGCCGAAGCCCTCCATACCAGTTTCCCGATATGACCTGTAACAGCACCCCATATGATGGGTTTTTTATCTGTTACAGGATTTTTCACCATGCCAGTGATTGCTCAGTGGTTTAGGCTACTTTTGCTTATTCAGTTGTATACTTCTATCATATCACTTTTCCAATAAAATTAAACTGTTTTAAGAATACTAATAATTTTAATGTTATTCTCTAGGACATCTTTAACTTCAGAAGCTACTGGCTCTTTGCCTTTATGGATAATTTCATTTCTAACCAAATCGTAAGATTTTAACCATTTATCCCATAAACCCTTATCTTTTTCAGCAATAGTAAAACCAATCGCTTCTTTCAATACATCTTTCAGACGGTCTTTAGTCCTCCAATTTTTATCTAGATAATCAATTGCATCTTTTTCACTCAATCCTTTATTTTTTTTAAGTTGCTCAATCAAAAAGTTTTCAACAAAAATCTCTAGAGATTGGAAAGATTGCATAACCGCCAAAGGGTAGTTGCGTATGTTGAATGAGTTTTGCGCATCAAGTAACAAAAGATTGTAGAGATCGGGAGTTTCCCCAGTTTCAAGCATTCTTTCCATTTCTTCTATTTCCTTTTTGGACCTATTCATAACCGCTGCTTCTGTATTTACAGGAGAAAAAACCAACCCCTCATTTAAGTCAATAAAATAAACCATGTTTAAAGTTACTTCCCCCAATCTCGTAAGATGCTCTTGTTTTGTTACAAATCTATAAGTATCTATGAGATTATTTACGATTTTAAAACAGATTTCTTTTACTTTTTCTTCTATGAGAGTTCGTGCAGACTCCTCTTCAAGTTCTTCTTTCTTAACTGAAAGATCAAACTGAACATACAGACGAGTAAAACGAAATCGACCATTACGATCCTTCATCCTCTGAACATTAAACCCAGTGTAATTATGTTCCCACCCCTCAGTAGAGTCCAAAGGTATTTTAGGTCCTACGATGACGTACTTTTGAAAATACAAAACCTTATCTTCAGCGAAAAAATCTGTTGGATTAGAGACTTCTGTATCAGTTTGTGCTTTCTTTGTCCAAATCTTTGTAGGAATTATTAAAGCTTTTTCTCCAGTTTCTTTTGAAAATAAGACTTCAATTTCATAGTCATTAGGTATATCAATACAATAAGGGATGTGTAACTCTGCCAAAACATTTCCGTAATCAAAATCTTTTAGAAAATCTGAGTCAACATACTTGAACGAAGTTCCTAATTTATAAATACCGCTTACAGGAGTAGGAGAAACATTTTTAAGGTCTACCATTAAAGCACTCTTTTGTTGTTCTTCTGTCATACTTAAAAATCTCTCCTTATCGACTAAAGAGTTTAATTTAAGAGTCTCCACTCTGTCTTGTATGGAAACTGTCGCATCAATAAAGACGGACATCTTTTTTCTTCGTACTGGATCAGACATGACTTTTCCAAGCAACAATTATCTGTATTATTCCGACTACCACTAACGCAGCAGTTAGCCATTGCATTGCTGTAGCATGACGATCATTACTTTTAGCTAGAGTCTCATTTGATTTAATCAATTTGTCTGTTGTTTCGTGAAGTGCAACTCGATTTTCTTTTGTTGACTCGGCTACCTGCAACTGAAGTAATTGCAATGACTCCGCTACATTCAAAGAAGCAAGTGCAGTTGCATACCCAGTATGTGCATCCATTTGAGCACCTAAACCCAAGCCATTTAATTGGGAAAGTTTTTGTTCAACTTGGTCATTTCTAGTTTTGTTTGGTAATTTGTCCATATACCCAGTATGATACTCTCTTCAAAATAAAATGTCATATTCGTGGTATTTACCGTAAAATTATAGTAAACTGTGTTGTAATTAACATTAACAACAATTATCATGTCGAACTCAGAGGCTACTATTATCAATGACGATCAGGATCTCATTGATGCAGGTTACAAACCACAACTAAAGCGAAAAATTGGTTTCTTTGCTTCCTTCGCAGCCTCATTCTCCATTATGTCAGTACTCATGGGAGTATTTACAAACTATGGGTATGTACTTGGTAAAGCGGGGCCGTTTGGTTTGTGGACATGGTTTATTGTTGGCTTTGGGCAGCTCATGGTAGCACTTGTTTTTGCTGAGATGGCAGGGCGTATTCCACTCACAGGAGCTTTGTATAACTGGAATGATAAACTAGGTCATCCTGCGATCAGTTCTCTTGTCGCTTGGCTCTCAATTTTTGCATACGCCATTGGAGCAGCAGGCATCATTGTCATTATGATGGCACCGCTTCAATCACTCATTGGACACAGTTTAAGTATGGGTACAATTCAAATAGTTGGACTAGCGATTATTGCTGTTCAAATGTTTATTAGCATTTACGGTATTCGTTTAGCTGCTTCAATAAACAAGTTTGCTGTTGTTGCTGAGATACTTGCTCTTATTGTTTTCGGTGGATTACTTCTTTTTGTAGTTGCAGCAAAAGGCCAGATCAATACTTCTTACCTAACAACAATTCCTAGTACTCCAGTTCCATATTGGCCAGCTTTCCTTATTTCAATTCTTTTGGGAGCTTGGACAATTTTTGGTTTTGAGGCACCATCTGATCTTTCTGAAGAAACTCTAAATGTGAAACGTATAGTGCCGAAAAGTATTATCTCAGGCATTATCACTTCTATTGTTCTCGGTGCTTTCTTTATTGGAGTAGTAACAATTGCCATTCCTAATCTTGCAACAGTTACTGCATCTGCTGATCCTATTTCTACAATCTTCGCTACTCATTTAGGTCAAGGGTTAACAAATGTAATGCTTCTCATGGTTCTTATTGCGATGTTTGCTACCGCACTTCTCAATCTCACAGTTGCAACTCGTGTTTTGTTTGCAATTTCTCGTGATGAAAAGTTTGTCGGACATTCATTGCTCAAAAAAGTTTCTTCTCATGGTATCCCTGTCTATTCTGTCATTGCAATCATTGCAGTTGAAGTCATCACATTCTTAACCATGTACGGACTATCAGCAATTTATGCTTCTGCTATTGTTTTACTTGGATTGGCTTACTTGATCACAGTAGTTAATTTTGTGTTGAACATTAAAAAATTACCACCTACAACAAACTTTTCATTGGGCAAGTGGCACTGGCCAGTAGTAATAATCTCAATAGTTTGGTTGGTTCTTTTGCTTATTGTTCTCACAATACCGCAAGAGTTCCATCTAGCAGCAGAGATTGGTGCAGGAGTTGTTATTCTGGGATTTGTACAGTATTTTCTTCAGCGAGCTTCTAAAGGTAAAGTTGTAGCGATTTCCTAAGTTGTGGCCGTCTCTTTTGAAGTCATGATCACCTTAGCTGTCGTGAAGGTTCTTCCTTTAACCCTCTTACCTTTTGGACTCCATCCTGCAACTACTTGAAGCCACAGAGCTACACTTCCTGGATCACCAGTTTGTATAGCTCTCCTGTACAAAGAAAACAAAACATTTTTAGTCAGATTGTGTCCCCACCGAGATATTTCACTTAAAGACTCATTCTGTTTGATCAGATTATTCCAGTTGGTCAGTGTAGACATTTCAACTCCATACTTTTGAGAAAACTCAGTCTGAGTACGGATTTTGAGTAACTCACCATACTGAGCATCTTCGTCGGTAAGTTGCTGTGCTACCCTTTCAGCAATTTGACGCTTCAAAAGCACGGGAATAGTTCTCCATGTTTTATATACTTCAAACACATCTCTCCTATAGGGTTGTGCTGTATTTTTGGTATTTTTTGGTATTTCCACAATACCTTAATTTTACCAAATCTCGTCAAAGAAGACAGGGATCAGGTACAGAGTTCAAGATAAATACTCTTATTGTTTTGGAGGAGGATTTTGACCCAAAGTAATGATTTCTCCTGTCGGAGCGACTACTTGCTGAGGACCAGATGCTTGGGGCGGCTGAGGGTTACTGACGGGTGCAGGATTTGCTTGTGGAGCAGGAGGTGTCGGAGGAGTTGGAGGTAATACTTCGATCACATCGGTCAAATTATCTTTGTTTGTAGGTCTAAATGGGCTATTCATAAGCATATTATATCAAATCAGAATGTTACATACAATGCAGATTTCTCTCTTTCTTTAGCCATAAACTTTCTAATATCATCATTCCACTGCTCTATAGTTTCTATGTTAGTATTTATGATATCGAAAAGTTCAAGCGTAGCATTTAAATGCCCACAAATCAAAAAACCGCGAAAGCGGTTTTTTGTTTGGTGCGAGAACAAAACAAAGCTTTGTGTGGGAGACTTGAACAGATTGTCGGTCTACGCTCGTACCAACAAGTGTCGACAATCTGGCGACTAGAATTTTTTAATTTGACGAAATTAAAAAATTCGGTGGCTAGTCCCCCTCACCCCCACCCCCCACACCCACTACACAAAAAGCAACAACAAACCAAGCACGAGGACGATCACGCCACCCCATACAAAGACACTCCCTTTATTCATCTTTTTATAATATGCAACACTAGCCCGTGGAAAGATGAGAATACACGCGCCCTTGATCAAAACAAGCCACCCTACGATAGTGACAAAAAGTGGTAGTCCAGACGTCCACATATTGTTAACCACCACGAGGACTGCTCCGAGCATGACGGCAATCAATCCAGATATCCACAAAATCCCCTGGTCTTGCACCATCTCCTCCACCACACGTGTAGTCCATTTTTTATTACAAAGCATTGATATGCCTAATATACTAAAACTGATTCCTAATATATGAGCGACAAGAATAGATGTATCCATGTATATATGATTATGTTAATAACAAATTTCTTATATACATACTATCACAAGTAAGATTTACTATTTAAAATACCTTGCATATATACTCTATGTCACTATTGACAACCACACAAAAATAGGTAATATCATCCTCAGATGAAAAAGCTTATTGCTGTTCTTTCGCTGTTGGCAATTGCCCAGATGGGATTTGCTCAGCAGACCACGACCCTGAAAGAGTCGTTTATCATGGTAGATCGTAACCTCACCCGAGCTGGGTGGGTGGACGAATTCACCGCCATGAAAAATATTGGGATGACCACTGGTATCCTGATATCCGTAGGACAACTGGATGGTTCAGCCGGCGTCGCTGGTGGACCATGCACCTCCCTTTCCACGACTGGTTTGCTCTACCCGAGCAGTCTGGTCAGTCTCGTGCCTGACAGGCTCGAAGATATTCTGTCAGCAGCAGACGCGGTTGGCTTACAAATCCGCGTCGGGTCACTGCAAACGCACGGGACATGGACGGACGGGACTGAATTCAACGCTCTCCGTTCGTGCAACCTGGCCGTCATGACGGAAATCAAAAATCGTTATGGCAGTCACCCATCACTCAGTGCACCGTACTGGACGCAGGAAATTTGGCTCAACTGGGTCAAATACTATTCCACGTCAGGACAACCATACTACGGGTCAACACAGCTTCATCAGTTCATCACTGATATGACAACAGTTGATCCAACGTGGAAGGTGCTCGTCGCTCCGGTCTTTAAAAAAACTGGGGTGGATGCTATGCCGGGGTTAACGGTTGCGGATACGCAAAACGCTCTCGATACTTTTTTGACGGACTCGGGCGCACAGCTCGTAGCTCCGCAGGACGGTATTGGTGCAGGAGATGGCGCTCCACCGATCGAAGAGATTGGTGGATACTATCAAGGAATGAAATCAATCGCCCTGAGTCATGGTACCGAACTATGGAGCACGCTGGAAACTTTCACAAACAGCGGAAACGACCAAAACAAGTACCCACCTGCTCCGATCGGACGGATCATTCAGCAGATCAATGCTGAAGGTCCGTTTGTCACCGGACAAATCAGCTGGATCTTTGGACACGACATGTCGCCCCAAGCGACGTACTACCCTGTCCAAGCATCCCATCTGTATATGGACTACCAGTCCTACGTCAGTAGTTTGCCTCGACCAGTGAAGATACCCTTTCTCTACGGGTATCAAACTGCAACTCTGGACGATACCTTGCCCAGCAGCAGTTATCCAGATCCATCAAATACAAAGCTGACTGATGGCACTGGTGGTGGTTTTGGTTCAGATGGTACTGACTCTGTCGGGTCTCTCGACAGTGAAGACGGAAATCATTTGAACTTGCTTACCATTTTTGACCAGACGCGCGCTATTAGTAGGGTACGTATTCTGTTCAGATCCGAGCTCGCAAGTTGGATCGAACTTCCGCAGGTGGTAACACTACGCGGCAGAACGTCTTCCATACGATTGACCACAACGCTTGATGTTGCGGCATTCCGAGGGACTATTGAAAACACCATGACCCAAGTGGTTAATACAGAAAATACTTCTGACTTTTCTGTGCACTGGGTCGACATCGACATTCCAACTGGCCTGATCAACGGTGTGAGATATCTCTACATCGAGATTAGCCATGTTGGATGGCTCCTCATTGATGAAGTTGAGATCTACGGTACGTAGAGACCTCGATGCTTCACCACACTGCCCCGGTCACACACCGGGGCAGTTTTTTATCTTAATACACATTAACCCATATAATTTTTAAAAAATATGTTACACTATTTTGGTCAGTTTTTAAAAATTAATTATTTTAAATATATGCTACGAAAAACACTTATTATATCAAGCATTTTGAGTCTTGCTCTTGCTACCACAGCATTTGCTGATACGAGTATGGCAACAAGTACGACATCAATGAGTGCTACCACAAAGATTGCCTGCGTTGGTACTGCTGTAGGAACACGAGAAGCTGCTATTGATACCGCTATGACTACAGAAACAGGAGCAATGAATGCAGCATACTCTGCACGAGCAACAGCTCTTGCGTCTGCATACACTCAGACTACAAGTAGTGCAGTCAAGTCAGCAGTAGCAGCCGCATGGTCAACATTTAACACCTCAATGAAAACTGCTCGAGCAACATGGCAGACAGCTCGCAACAATGCATGGACTACATTCCGCAAGAGTGCATCTACATGTAAGGCACCAACAGGCGTTAGTGACAGTGCCCACTCAGTATCAGAAGTATCTGGAAACTAATCTACCCGACACGACTCGGTAACACGACACACTGAGACATCGAACAACCCATCCTCACCGATGGATTGTTTTTATTTAAAAAATCACTTTTTCGACTCGTATTTCCCTACCCAGCCAAAGCATTTTTTAAGCATATATTGAGCCATATTTTGACGATTTTACAACTTGACTTTTGTATGTCTTTATGCTAGAATTACCTTGGAATAAAAAATCGCCGTTCAACGCGGCATAAAAGATCATTGAGAATTGAATAGAGAGGAGAAAAGGATGTCAAAATTAATGTGGGAGCTTGCAGATGTTCTGGGAGCTCTACTAATCTTCTTCTTCATTTATCGGAAGCTCTACCCCAAATGGCGTGAGCGTGTCGATAAGTGGACAGGAAAAAAACAACCGCAAATGGCAGTTACTATACAAACAGTGACTGCACCGTCTCAACCGAAGGAATCTTGGTGGCAGAAACTTTCTATTTCGGACCGTTTGAAAAAATTGTTCGGATTGAAAATCTTCCACCCCAGTCAGTGGCGCCAAAAAAAACAACCGGCGCACACTACTGTATCGACTCCAGATCAACTTGTTGATTTGGAACCAGAAAAAAAAGAAGTATTTTTGTGGAAAAAGATAATACTTACCATAAATGCATCCTTCTTTATTTTTGGAGTTAGCTTACTACTAGTAGCAATGTTTTCTAAAGCATCATGGTCTGATATCTTTATATCAGTATCCACTGGTTCAATAGGACTCGCTATGCTTATATTTCAAGCACTCTACACAGCATTTAGTATTACGTCCATAGGTCCTGATGATCAAGGTCTTATGCTTCTATACGGAAGACCCATCGGAAAGGTACGGTCTGGTCCAGTATACATCCCACTTGGAATTCTTAGTCTCATAGTCGAGACAAAAAATATTCTTGAGGATGAACTTCCAGATAAACCAGAAAAAATTTGGCACGGGGAACTCGATAAAAGACCTGCGGGTTATTCTCTGCCAATTCGAGTTACTTTTGCCCCACCTAAAGAAGAAGGAAAGGAAACGATACTCGAAGAGGGTCGGAAAATTCCCCACTATGATCCGTACAACAAACGCCTAACAGCAGAAGTTGTGCCTATTATTCAATGGCGAATATGCGATCTGCAAATGCTTGTCGAAAATATTGGTAACATTCCAAAAATACGAAAAGCTATGCAAGATATGGCCGAATCGGTATTCAATAGTGTATTTTCACTGATGACTCCCGCTGAAGCCTTGGCACGCTTAGATGAAGTGAAAAAAAATCTCAAAGAAAATTTGGAATTACTAGTGGTTGGCTGGGGTATTGAAATAATCGAAGCCCGAGTCAAACCTTTTATTTTCAGCCACGCCCTTAACACAGCAGTATCTGAACTGGCGGTTGCAGAACAACGTGCACTCGAAACTCGAACTACTGCCGACGCCAAAAGCTACGCAGTGGAACAACTTGGTATAGGTGAAGGAAAAGGCGAAGAAGCTCGATTGAAAGGTCGCGCAGCTGGTGAAATGGAGCTTGCAAAAGTTGCAGAGTCAAAAGGTGGTCAATTTGCAATGAAAATTGACGCTGCTAAATACGCCTACGAAAAAGCCAACTTCGCAATTGTCTCTCCGGATAATATCATGGGAGGCCTCTTTGCAGGGATACAAACGTTTAATCGATTGGGAATAAATTCCCCTTTGACTACGCGCACTGAAAACACACAGAAAGAAAAAGCTGACACAGTGACAGTCGCCTTACAAGAAGAAACACAACCAACTCGAACGCCGCCAACTGGGGCTCGACGAAATAAAAAGAAAGGATCAAAAGAATCATGAGAATTACTGTTGCTATAGTTTTTTGGGTGATTTTTATTTTTGGAATAATCATCCTAATGGTAAAGGCAAGAAAACGTCTTGCATTACAACGTCTCGATAAAAAGGAGGACCCAACCAAAGAAATTGAAATACCCAAAGAAACAGATGATTCAAAGTCTTCCAAAGAGAACTTAGAAAAATCTTTCACATGGAACCAATGGCTAGAAGGCCAGCGTAAAAAATGGTGGTGGCGAGAAAACGAATTTTTCGTCATTATCGGTATTATCAGCATTCACTGGACCATTTATTTGGTTTGGCCAGAATGGTATGTTGCCAACATATGGACAAATGGCAAAATATGGTGTTTGGAAATCATTATGATATTCCATGCCATGATGATTCCTAAAGGTGAAGGACCTCTCCATCACAAATTAGGAAAAATTATGGTCCCAATCTCATTGGTCGCCATGATTATCATTTGGATTTGGAATCCAACCGGAGGACAAGCCAAAATGACACAACCACCCACACAAAGCCAACCACAAATGGGAAAATCAAATCCATTTGCAAAGGTTCACCCCGTCCCCACACACAACGTGGCGGATGAGGAACCAGGGGCGATGATGGTCCTACGGGAAAAGGCGAAATATCAGCCGGACCTGTTAGAACGTTGCATCGAAGAATCGGGAGGTCGCCAACACACAAAAGTCGGCGGCGCGTTCACGACAACAGTCATCCATGGCATCGCGGAGGACGGCAAGGAAACATCTTCCGTCGGTATCTGCCAGATCAATGAAAATGCGAATGGAAAGTTCTGCAAAGATCTCACCTTCGACATTATGCAGGCTGGTGGAAACGTAGACTGTGCCTTGGCACTGTACTACCACAATCACCAAGGTCTGGCACCGTGGTATACAGATCCACGATCACCAGACGCATTACCGTTCACAGTAGTGGTGGAAAAGGGTCACCCAGTTCACCTTATACTACCCACGGTAAAACCTTTACTCGTCAAAAATAGCTCTTTCGATTTCAACCATACAGGGAAACTTGTAGCGGGAGGAATCACCTATGGAATTGGTCCTGGTGTTACAAAATACACCGTACCAGCTTCAGTGACGGACCTCGAGTTCAGCACAGACGGAGAAACAACAACATCTCCTATGCTGTACACGTATTGGCCACGGTCATGAAAAAGTTTTATGTTCATTTTGTTCTTTACGAAAAGCTCGGCGTACCATAGCGGTCGTCCGAGCTTTTTTTATACAAAAATACCAAGGAGGTCCTTGGTATTTTTTAGAGAGAGAAGATATATGTGTACACTTCGCTCCCTTATAATTTTCCTTGAATATATGTTGTTGATGGTGAGCCACCGATATTGAATGTGCCTAAGACCAGATTGATAATACCGTAAACAGAAATCATCACAAATATTCCAATCACTGTGTACATAAGACTCTTGCGAGCAGCTTCTTTGCCAGCCGCATCTGCATTGATAAGCTGGATGACTGACCAAACAAGATATAGCATAGTCACTGCAAACAATACAGTCAAAAGTGGATTGATGATGGCCTGATTGACTTTATTCAAGAAAGAAACAATGTTCATGAACGTATGGGAAAACGATTAGAAACCAGTAACAGTAGGTGGGGTGATAGTTGTACTACCATTAGCAACACCAAAGACATTTTGTAACCAATTAACCAAACCAAACAATGACGCCATAACTGCAATAGCAACAACACCGTAGATCATAATAGACTTACCTTCCTTTGCTTTCTTTTCATCGCCAGCAGCAAGAACATATTTTGCGATACCATAGAAAAAATACAAAATAGAAAGTGCAAATGCCATTGGGATCAAAAGTTTCAAGATATTACCAGCCTGCTGAACCAATGTAGTGATAGGACCCAGACTTTGAGCAGATGCAATGATCGGTGCGAATGCGATAGCTGCGTAGATAAATTTCTTCATTTTCGTAATATTATTGTTAATTGTGTAATACAAAGCGATATACGCTATAGATTCTATTTTACAAGAGAAACGGGATGGAAGCAAGGTTTTTTACACTTTATGTGGATAAAAGAATTACATACTCTTGAGACAAAGGAAACTGAGACATGCTGGTTGAAAAGTAATTTTGAGATGAAAGAACCTACGGCTGGTTTTGTAGTAGAGATGAGTCAACTCCTCCCATGCTCGAACTTACTGTCGAAGAATTTTGTACTCCCGTATCAATACCCAACTGTTCACCAATAAATCTGATGATGCCAAAAATAGAAACGACTACAAACATAGCAATAGTACCGTATACCATAATAGATTTACCCTCTTTTGCTTTCTTTTCATCACCAGCACGCAGAATATATGTGGCAATACCATAAAAGAAATACAAGAGACACAAAGCAAATGCCATCGGTGACGCCAGTTTGATGAGACCACCCACTGCAACAAAAATATCATTGATACCCTGGAGTGGAGCAGCAAAAGAAAGCGCTGGGAGTAAGAGACAAGAGATAAGAGATAAGAGATATAATTTAATTTTTTGTGACATATTATTTAATTTGTTGATAAATTATATTCGTCGTAATAGAAGGTGTTCCGTCAGACGAACTTGTATTATCAACGCTATTTGTTGGTAAAAAAGGAAATGAGCCTGTCGTATTAAACCCAAACTGTGCCGACAAGAAGTTCATAATACCCCAAAATGACACAAGGACAAAGAGGGCAAGAACCCCATAAATCATAAACTGCTTACCAGCCACGATCTCCTTTGCATCACCAGCAGCTAAAATAAACTTGGCCATACCATAAAAAAACAAGACAAACGCAAGACCATTGAGAATAGGCAGAATAATATTAAATGATTGTAAGAGTAGATCAACAAATCCCTGGAGATTGGGGACGAAGAAAGCGAAGGTGATGGTAGGGAGAAAAATAAGTGAATAAAAGAATAGAATAATATAAAGATGAGGAATTTTTTTACCTCTTAACTCTTCTATTCTTCTATTCTTGTATTCTTGTATCATACAATTAACATGAGATCAGTGGTCCACAGACTGTCCCATGGATAGCATCTGCGATACCTGTCGCACCCAAGAGGACTGCCGTGCCAATAAGCACGTATAACAAAGCCTGATTGGCGTCCTGTATTGCCTTCGGATTCCCCTGTGCAGTGACGTATTTAAATCCAGCAAAGATGATGGCGATAACCACGACGACGGTAGCAATCGGATCAATGATACTTGTTAATATAGTTGCAATAATAGAAGAAAGATCACTCCCACCACGAAACGGGTTGTTGACAGTGAGATCCACACTGACATTTGTTGGTGTACCACCTGAAGAATTTTGATTTGGAACACCAACTGTACCTTGAGCACAAACAAAAAATGGACTAGTAATTACGGTAAAAAGAAAAACTGTATACAATATTTTTTTATTCATGTACGTAAATTATTTTGGACAACCTGTCACGGCAAACCACTGGCCATTGCTCACACCACAGACCAAAGCATTGAGAATGGTGTTCACCAGTACCCACGCCAACATCATTATTATAATACCAATCGCTACATTTTTAAATATGCCCGTGGCAGTTTTACGTTTGCCCGCATTACCTTCAAGACCAGACATAATATACAAATACCCCGCGTACGCAAAAATGAGTGGGGCAACGATCAATCCTATTTGGACAAGTTTGGCTGAAAACTCCTGCGCAGCAGTCACCAAGTTTTGAAATGTACACTCTGGCCCATCACAAGGAAACATAGCCTGCTTCACATACGAAGAAGTAGTAGGCGTTGTTGGATTCGGATTTGGAACACCAACCGTGCCTTGGGCATACACAAACATCGGCATACATATGTATACTACAGAAAACAAAGTAATTAGACATGTGCCGATAGTCTGTATTTTTTTAGAAAAAAATATATTCATGTCTGTAAATTGTAGCATGATCTGTAAGCTTTCATAATTTCTTTGAGGTCGCGTATAAATTCTGAAAAATATTCGGAGACGCATTAGACATACGGCGGAGAATATTTTTAGAATTTAGACGATGAGATCGATGAAATTTGAAAGCTTACCTAAACAAACTGTTCATTTTATCATTTGCACTATTCACCGCCTCACTCGTCCGCGCTCGACCAGAGGTCACCGACTCCACCATATTTTGGAACATAGCATCGGTCACTGCCCCATCTGGGTCAAACCACCCAGCAGAAACCAAGGCACTTTGGTGAAAGACTGCCTTGTATGGGTCTGTCGGGGCGGTGGCGAGTAGTGATCGCTTGACTGGTGGTAGGTTGGTATAGCTTTCAAGTGTATTGATACTGTCATCAGTGGTCAACTCGGTAATGGTCTTAAAAGCGGCACTGGCATTTTTAGACTGCTTGACAATTGCCAGACCATATATAGTGGCAAAAGAAATCTTTTTTACTGCCTGGCGTGATTGGAGCATGGCCGTGACATCAAAATTGAGGTTTGGATTCTTTGCACGGATGGTGGCCAGCTCACTGGCAAAACCAAAATACATAGCGAGGTTACCAGAGAGGAAATAGTCCAGCGAATTTGGTAATGACCGGTTCCACGAATAGGTCTGCTTGGTTGGGTTGGCAAATTGTGTGTAAAAATCGAGCGAGGCTTCGGCTGGTGATATGGCCCCGGTGGTGTCGGTCAAAGTACTACGTGGTGTGGTACCAGTGGTATCCACCACAGACGAACCGGCAGACAATAGCATGTCAGAAAATATCGCCTTGGCATTTCTCACATTACCCCATTCGCCAAGAGCGACCGCACTCTGGGTAAAGTTACCTGATTTGTCTGTTTGAGAAAGTTGAGACGGCAAGGTCAACAGCTCATCAAAATATTTTGGTGGCAAGGATACTCCGGCAGAACTAAAGATGTCTCTGTTCCAATACAAGACCAGTGGATCAATCACAAATGGCACAGCCACCACACCATTTTTATTTAAAAATAGTTCCCCTTCTTGAACAAAACTATCTTTAAATGTCCGCTCACTATAGTTTGCATACGGTATGGTCAATAACTTGTTTTGATTTTGTGCCACCATATCTTGAGAGATCATGACCACATCTGGTCCCGCACCATTGGCCAAGGCATTGACGAAATCATTTTCAAAACTGGCTGGGTTTTCCTGGACATAGGTCACTACCAAAGTTTTGTCCTTGCCCACCGCGGTAGCAGAGACAAACTGATCAAAACTCTGTTTTGGTAAAAAGCCCCAGATCGTGATCTGAGCGGCTGGTGTACTACCACTACCTTTTGAGGCCGCAAAAATAATCACTCCAATGATGATAAAGGCAGAGAAGACGATGGTCAGGCCGAGTTTAAATTTTGACATATAATTTGTAGAGATCAGAGATCAGAGATCAGAGATCAGAGATTTGAGATTTTAATTTTTTATCAGGCTTTTTATTTTATCATATCTCTCATCTCATACCTCATACCTCATGTCTCAGTTTCCTACATCTTCTTAAAGATGAATCCGTAGTGATGCGACCCCGCCGACACTTCTCTATCCTTTGCAAAACCGGCACGTTCAAACAGTTCGAGACACATCTCCGAGGTCACCACATGATCTGTATGTGGACCGATGCCACCAAACGACTCGCTCCATTCTACCACCATGACACGCCCACCAGGGACGAGTACACGCTTGGCTTCGATCAGCATCCCCTTTTTATCCTCTACCTGGAACAATAAATTTGATATGAGGACTAGATCAATCATACTATCTCCGAGGCGAGTTCCGCCGGGCTTTTCCACATCACCATGGATGATATCAACATTTGAAAGATGTTCTTTGAGTGTTTCTTTTTGTAAACGGACGAGTAATTCATCCTGAACATCAATGGCATAGACTTTACCTGTCGACATAAGTGATTTTGCAGCTTCGATGGTGTACATACCGGATCCAGCGCCAAAATCAGCGATGGTTTGCCCGGCCTGGATGCTGCATTGATCAATAACCTTTTTTGGTTCGGAGAAAAGAGACATGACTACAGTATATAGTGTCCGTACGGTAAATGAAATGTAGAAGTGAACAATATAATTGAAATTACGTTCCCTACTAAACTAAAACCACCCGACTAAAGTCGGGTGGTTTTCTTTTTGATATGAAAACCAAAAATTAGGCCAAGCTCAACTTTCAAATCTGGATGCAGTTCTAGGCGGACGATAAAAATGTTCCGAGCCGTACTAGACGTACGGTGAGGAACATTTTTTGAAGTCCAACAACGAAATGCGCCGGATTTGGAAGTTCTATTTACTTGCTTACAAACAAATAAGCGAAGCGATACCGTCACCATCGCGCAGCTTCATAATTCGCACTCCTTGCGTTTGTCTTCCGAGAACAGGAATCTCCTTTACATCCACACGGATCACCTGACTTTTCTTTGAAATAGCTACCACCTCTGCCTCATCATTCTCGAAAATCTTTGCTGAAATTAATGAGCCGGTTTTTGCTGTGACATTTGCAGTCTTGATACCACTTCCACCACGATTTTGGAGTTTGTATTCGTCTACATCACTGCGTTTACCGTAGCCGTTTGCAGAAATAACCATCAATGTGGGACTATTAAATTCTTTTGATACTGCCTCAGCAGTGATAACTTCATCACCCTTGGCAAGCTTCATACCACGGACACCCATGGCTGTACGTCCCATCTCGCGTATATCACCTTCTTTAAAATGAATAGACTGGCCCTTTGCAGATACCAACATCATCGTGTCTCCTTTGTTTGTAAATGAAGCGGAGATAAGTTCGTCACCAGCATCCAACTTGATAGCAATAATGCCAGAGATACGGACGTCTTGAAAACTAGCCGCTGAACATTTTTTAGCCACACCTTGCTTGGTCACCATCATGAGCGAGCCATCAGAATTTTTCAACGCTTTTGGCATAGGCAACACAGAAGTGATCTTCTCCCCTTCTATCAATGGCAAAAAGTTCATGACAGACTTACCTTTTGTAGCACGACGACCTTCTGGAATGTCATACATTTTGGTCTGATACGCTTTACCTTTGTTGGTAAAGAAAAGCAGATCGCTGTGTGTTGAAGTGACAAGCAGCATGGTCACAAAATCCTCTTCCTTTGTATCGAGATCCACCACACCGACACCACCACGTTTTTGTTTACGAAATTCGTCTGGGTTTGTTCGCTTGATATATCCACCTGCAGTCAACACAAGTGCGTTTTCTTCGTCAGGAATAAGATCTTCCATCGACATAGCTTTGACACCGCCTTTCACAATCTTGGTTCGGCGAGCATCACCATATTTTTCTCTGATTTCTTTGAGTTCATCTTTGATCACACCGACAATCTTTTTTGGGCTGGCCAAGAGTGCTTTTAGTTTTTCAATCAACTCCTGAATCATTTTCAACTCCTCCTCAATCTTCTTGCGTTCAAGTCCGGCAAGAACTGCCAAACGCATGGCAAGGATAGCGGAAGCTTGAATGGTTGAAAACTTGAACTGCTTCATCAATTCAGCATGAGCAGTCGGTACATCCTTTGACGCACGAATAAGCTTGATAATCTGATCAATATGATCAAGAGCTTTTTTCAAACCAAGTAAAATATGTTCACGCTCCAAGGCTTTTCGTAAATCAAATTCTGTCCGTCTACGAATAACTTCGGTTCGGTGAATGATAAATTGTTGGAGAATACCCTTGAGCGACATAGTTTCTGGTACACCATCTACCAACGCCACCATGTTGAAATGGAACGACTCTTCAAGCTGAGTGTGTTTGTACAACTGGTTCAAAACATTTTGAGGATGCGAACCACCTTTGAGGTCCACCACCACACGAATATCCTTTGCACTTTCATCACGGAGAGCTTTGATACCCTCAATCTTTTTATCACGGACAAGGTCAGCGATCTTGCCAAGCAATCCTTCAGCCTTGTTTACACGATATGGAATAGAAGTGATAACAATCTGGAACTGACCAGCTTTGTTTTCCACAATTTCTGCTTCACCACGGACCACCACACCACCACGGCCAGTGGCATATGCATGAGCAATATCTTTTTGGTTAAAGGCAATACCGCCGGTTGGAAAGTCTGGACCTTTGACAAACTGGAGTAGGTCTTCAGTCGTGGCATCTTTGTTTTCAAGTAAGTGATCGACAGCATCAATAATCTCGCCCAAGTTATGTGGCGGGATGTTTGTTGCCATACCGACCGCAATACCCAATGTACCGTTTAACAGGAGGTTTGGTACAGCAGTTGGCAAGACTTTTGGTTCATTTTTAGTACCGTCGTAGTTTGGAACAAAATCCACGGTTTCTTTTTCCAAATCACGGACGATCTCTGCTGCCATCTTTGACATCTTTGCCTCGGTGTATCGATACGCCGCTGGTGGGTCACCATCTATCGAACCAAAGTTTCCTTGACCAATGATCAATGGATAACGCATCTTAAAATCCTGCGCCATACCGACCATCGAGTCATAGACCGCCACGTCACCGTGCGGGTGGTAGTTACCAATCACATCTCCCACCACGGTCGCTGACTTACGAGTCTTACCACCAAAAGTCAGACCCTTTTCATTCATTGAATAGAGGATGCGTCGGTGCACCGGCTTTAAACCATCACGGACATCAGGCAATGCTCGATCAGTAATAACCGACATCGCGTAGTCGATAAAAGACTCACGCATTTCGGTGATAATCTCACGTTTTGTCACATTCACTCGCTCTTCTGGCAAAGTTACCGCTATTGGTTCTGGATTATTTTTTTTTGCCATCCCGATATGTTAAAAATTGTCCTTGTATTATATCAAAAAAGGACTAGAAAAGCCAGATATTTTAATGAGAAGAGACTGGTACATGGGGAGGTATCAATGGATCAACCAATGGAGTGGTGGTAGCAGAAACTCCACGACCAGACGAGCTTGTATCAGGAGTAGCAGACGCAGAAAGTGGCGTCAGTGGCTCAAAGACCTTGGGAGAAGTGGTGGTGGCCGTGGTGGTAGCTGTGTATTGCAGTTGAGAAGTTAAATCCACACCCCCGATAGCAGATTTGAGATCGACAAACTCCCCTTGCATAGTCTGCCACGCACTACCAATACTATCTAATACATTATCTTTTGGACTTTCAAAACTACTGTTGTTTTTTGACTCTACATTTTGAGTATAGAAAAAATCTGGTAACCAAACAGACAGCCAGACTACAAATAGTAATCCTGTAATAGACAACGCCAAACCAAACGCCACCAGTCGGCGTCTACTCAAAGGTTTTTGTCGCATGTTTTCAAAAAAATCAAACATAAGATAGAAAGTCAATTTCTAATTGACCTAATTTCTAATTTCTAAATAAATCCCAATACCCAAATCCCAAAATAAAATAGGGTTAATCATCTCACCTGATTAAAAAATGATTTTTGATTTCCCCTTGTTCATTAGGTTAATTAGAAATTAGAAATTAGAAATTTTTAGTTCTGTTACGCTACAGAACTAAGCACCACCACCTCTCCCTGCTTTGCTTCTACGTCTTTTCGTTTAAGTGTTAGTTTTTCCACAGACTTTACATCTTCACTCCCCGCTTCTTTCAAAAATGTTTTTAAAGCACCAGCTGCTCCCATACCTTCAAAATGTGCCGGGATAATAATCTTTGGTTCAAACTGTGTGGCTATCTTTTCTGCCATATGTGCGTCGAGTGCGTCCTCTCCACCAATCGGTACAAACAAAATATCAATACTTTCATTTGCCTCTTTTGCCGTCACCGGCAACGCGTCTTCGCCAAATGCGCCGAGGAAACAAAGGTTCATGCCCTCCATCGCTACTGTATATATAGTATTGAGCTTGCCCTCTTTTGTTTTAGACAAAAAGCCTTTGATGAAAATCCCCGACACTTCGTATTCACCTGGACCAGAGATAACAAACGGGGCTTTGTCAGTCCGTGAGACAGCATCACTGCCGTTGTGCTCGAGATCGTTTACAGAAATCAACGCAATATCCGCGCCAAAGCGTGAACTCTTGATTTTAGAGTCCTTTGAGACGGGATTGACCGCGAGGGTCATGTCGCCAAAGGTGACCTTGAAGAAATCTGCGCCGTGGTGAGTTATAATCATGATGCGCTTATTCTAGCGCATCATGAGTCGAAACTCAAATAACAGCTTTGGTCTTTTTCACCAATCTCATCGTCTAAATAGCAAAAAATATCTCTGCCTCTGTCATTCCCGCGAAAGCGGGAATCCAGTATTATTATATAGTGTCTAATCAAAAAATTTATTCTATATACATACTTGCAAGTAAGAAAAATGGAACACTCTATACAGGAGTTACTTCTGATTTGGTTGGGAGAATTTTTCAACATAAAAATAATTTAGTAGATGGTTTTACTAAAAAATATAGTGTTCACACACTCGTCTATTATGAATACTCGGAAAATATAGAATCTGCAATTCAAAGAGAAAAGGATATAAAGAAATGGAATAGAAAATGGAAAATCGAACTAATTGAAAAAAATAATTCTGAATGGAATGACCTCTATATTGACTTAATGGAGAAGTAATCCTGGATTCCCGCTTTCGCGGGAATGACAGAAAGAATAAATTTTATATTTAAAAAACAAAAGCCGCCGGACAGGGTCAGGCGACCTTGTTCGACGGTTACTTACACAGTCTGGAAGAAAACATTCAAAAACTCTGTAAGTTTTTCAGCTTCCCCAAATCCGTATACTTCATCAGGCACACCTTCGGCGACTGTGGATACAGTTATTCCTCCACCCCCGAGGAGAAAAGTTGTAACCGTCTTTCCGTTTACAATTACAAATGCTTCATCTCTGTCATGACCAAGAGGCGTTTCTTTGATGGTGACATCCTCTGATCTTTTTGCGTGAGCCTTAAGTAAGGCGACGAAAAGGTACCAAAAACTATTTACAGTTGGATCCATACTACCTTCCTTTCTCTCCGATGTGGAGAACCTGACCAAGACTGTTAAACACTTTTTTCTCGAAGAGACTTTCTGTCCCCACAAGCACGGATGCCACGCACCCGATACAGACAATCAAAATAAGATATTTTGTCATAAATCCATTCCGTAATGAATCAGGACAGTTGTATCATTCTTGTATGGCGAAAAAACCAAAATTGAAGTTAGTCGATAGATTAGAAATCAAGATCTTGTTAGACAAAGGGTAT
>CAIQCQ010000035.1 GCA_903870365.1 uncultured bacterium
ACTGATATAACAGAGCAAAAAATAAACATTGCAGTCGAGGAAAATTGATATAAAATACATCTTGTTTGATATGATTTTGCGACCGTTTTAGTGGGTCCATAAGGGTGCGACTAGGTGGTCCCTATAGGGTGCTGATTGACAGTACCAAAGATGTAAGCATCAACTTTTGCAAATGTTGCTTTAGCGCATATATGTGAATGATAATTCGCCCATCCACGTATTTTTGGATTCAGTACGTAGATGAGATTTTCCGTTTTGGCAGTAGCATTCGATTTAATGGTATGACGCAGATCCAATAAGAAAGTCTTTATATTCCCTTTAGATGGCCTACAAAGAAGTTTCCCTTTGTATTTACGTATGTTTACGCCAAGGAAATCAAACCCTTCCTTAATGTGAGTAACACGTGTTTTTGTCGGAGATAATGCCAAACCACGCTCTGACAGAAAGGAGTCTAACGCAGGTCGAACTGTTTTCTCTAGAACTTCTGATGTTACGCCGGTGATGATAAAATCATCAGCATAAGTGCAGAGATGCACTCTATCGCGCTTTGTTGTTATTCTCTCAAGAAGAGTTTCTAAACCACTCAGCGTGATTGTCAAAAGAGCAGGTGAAATCAAGCCGCCCTGAGGAACACCACCATTTGTTGGAAATAAAACCTCATTTTCCATATAACCGGTCTTCAGCCACTTTGCCAGCATTGCCTTATCCATTGGTATGTTGCTCAGTAACCAAGGATGAGATATTTCGTCAAAACAACTTTGAATATCGCCTTCGAAAATGTATTGAGCCGAGCTTTTCCGTGCGAGCACTTTGAAACATCGTTCAATAGCATCTGCCGTGGAACGGTAAGGACGAAAGCCATAGGCATTTTTATCTGCTATTGTTTCTACTATCGGTTCTAAAGCTAATAAATACAGAGCTTGTTGTGCTCTGCATTGCATAGTTGGAATAGATAATGGACGTAATTTTCCTGCTTGCTTTTTAGGAATGTAAATCCTTCTTAGTGGTTGAGGTTGATAACCGCGCCGTTTTAAAGTTGATACTGCTTTCATCTTTTGTTTAGCTGTGCGCCAAACAACTTTATCAACTCCGGGCGTATTAGCACCACGATTTTCTGTCACTCTTTTTACAGCTAATAACTTAGCGCTTTGAGAGTGTGTGAGGAGCCATTGTAAAGCTTTCACTTTACCTGGTTTTCCTTCACGATAAGCCTTCGCAATACGGATTTGGAGTCGTCTTACATACATTTTGGCATGGTGCCACTGAATTGTGTCCCATGCTTGTTCATATGCTCCGAGGGCACCAGCCACTGATTTTACTTGTGCTGTCATCTGCGTTCTCATCTGCCGTCGATTTCAAAATCTTCTTGCGTTCAAGACCAGTTGGATGTCTGCGCACTTTCGTGCTAAGTATAACTCTATCTCATACATTACATATGAGCTTTCGCTTTTTCCAACCTCCTACTCCTGCAGTAAGATAAGCATTCTTTACAGTTTGCCCTCCTCATTTAGAGGCTTACTTCAGGGTTACCACGTTCCATCAGATGAATGATATTGAATAGGTTAGGTTGGCCAACCCCACCGGTATGGGTATTCCTGCGAACGTGATCACCGATTATCGCCTAGTGTGATCACCTAATATTCCGTTGTTTTTGCAAGCGAAGAAATTATCTCAGAGTGATCACGATGAAGCAATTTCTTTTTTTCTCATAGACTCCCCGTTTAGC
>CAIQCQ010000036.1 GCA_903870365.1 uncultured bacterium
CAAATGGTATTATGAAGAGTATTATCAGTCGTAATTCTACGACTGTCCTGATTGAGGGGTGAATTTAGGACCTGAGGAATACCTCATGTATAAGTGTTCCCTTGTTCAGTGTATCCAATGATATTCCTCATTACATCCTGGATTCCCGCCTTCGCGGGAAAGACGGAGGGGGAGGGTGGATAAGGGAACACTTTCACCTCATGAATACATGATGCACAAGTGTACCCTCGTATCGAAAGTATTCTTTCGATGCTCCGGGTCAAGCCCGGAATGACAGAGAGGTATAGGAATAAGGATTAAATTGGTATGATTATAAAACTTTCACAATTTCGCCAAGGTCGCGGAGAAAATGGAGAAAATATTCGGAGACGTATTAGACATACGGTGTAGAATATTTTTTACATTTTAAACGATGAGATTGGTGAAATTTGGGAGTTTTAATACAATGCATCACATTTACACCACACCGAGCATCATCCTCCATCGCGAACCACTTGATATGAGTGCATCATATATTGTGTTGACTCGTGATTTGGGTTTGATCCGCGCCCGAGCTCAAGGTGTGCGAGGTGCCAAGTCACGATTGAAAGGTGCGCTCCAAGAATTTTCTTTTTCAACCGTGGCGTATGTCCACGGCAAGGCTGGCTGGAAGATCACTACAGCCATACCAGAACGTAATTTTTTTACCGACACGAACGATACACAAAAACGTAAGATCCTCGCACATATTTTTGGAGTGCTCATACGATTGATTGTCGGTGAAGAAAAAAGCCCACTCATCTTTAGTGTTATCGAAAAAGGGTTTACTGAGTTGGTTGAAGGTGGGGGAGACCCGTCAGTTGTTGAGGTATTGATATTGGCTCGACTGCTCCATTTGCTTGGTTATTTGGCTAAGAACGAACATACCACATTGTTATTTGAAGATTATGCAGACTTTTCACCTTCTATGCTTTCCCTCACCACCACCCACAGAGTTTTAATAGTTCGTGCGATCAACAAAGGATTGAAAGAAAGCCAATTGTAAATATATATACGAATATACGAATAATACAAGACTACGAATGTTTACGAATAAAAAACAAAACAACATCCGTATTATTTGTAGCTATTCGTAAGTTTCCGCCATTCGTAGATTCGTATATTTATCGATGGGTTGATATAATAAAATACATGAGTATAGAAGATGATCGTATTGAACAATTAAAACGTAAATTATATTCACGCACCGAGGAACCAGTTCTCGACGTTCGATCCAGAGTCAATCCACTGGATGACGCGGTGACTGACGCGTGGGGGGAAACAACACTAAATATACCAGACGATATGGCTACTCGACCAACACATCCATTGTTAAAAAAGTTTTTGTGGGTAGCGGGTATATTTTTTGTTTTGTCTATTCTTATTTCGTCGTACATATTTTTTGGTGGTGGTAATCTTATCTCTTCAAACAATGTAGATATTACCGTCGCTGGTGCCTCGCAGGTGGCTTCAGGAGAGGAGGTTGATCTCAATGTGACCCTTATCAATCGTAATGCCACCGACCTCAATCTAGCTCAGTGGACAGTAGACTATCCAGACGGCACTTTTGCTGATCAGGCTTCGACCCAGACACTGACGCATCAAGAAGAATCAATCGGTACGGTAGCCAAGGGCTCGACGGTCAATCGTACCATCAAGCTGTTTATTTTTGGTGACAAAGGTGTGACCAAGACCGTGAAGATGATGCTCAAATATCAGGTGGCTGGATCAAATGCTATTTTTAGTAAAGAAAAAGATTATGATGTCACTATTGCTTCGTCACCGATCATCGTGACAGTCCTTGGCCCACAAGAATTAAATTCTGGACAAGACGCCACATTTAAAGCGACAGTAACTTCAAACTCGACCGCGGTATTGCGCAATGTGTTGGTTGTGGCAAATTATCCGTACGGCTTTACCTATGAAAGTTCATCGCTTGCTCCAGTTAAAAACAAAACAACTATTTGGAATCTCGGTGACCTAAAAAGTGGTGACACCAAAACATTTTCTATCACTGGTAAAATGGTGGCACAAGACGGTGAACAAAAAACATTTCAGTTTGCAGTAGGAACAAAGTCAGCCGACCCATCAAAAGATATTGATGCGGTGTTGAGTCAGGCTACACCAACGGTGTTGATCAGCAAGCCATCACTGGCTACTACAGTCACTTTGTCTGGAAGTACAGGAGATAGTGTCGCTGTGCCATATGGACAGTCGGTCTCAGGACAAGTGTCGTTTAGTAATGCACAGGTGGATGCACTCAATAATGTGTCTGTGCAAGTGGCACTCTCTGGCAGTTCATTTGCCCCAGGATCAGTGACCCCAGGTGATGGTGGTTTTTATCAATCAGGTAACGGCACAATCACGTGGGATAAAAATTCCAATAGTTCATTTGCTACGCTGAATCCTGGCGACAATGAGAACGTTTCTTTTTCTTTTGCGACAATCAAACCAGCGGTCAATGCAAAAAATCCAGAAGTAGATGTGACTATCACGGTGACGGGGACACATACGTCTGCTACTGGTGGGACAGCGACAGTCACAAGTGCAGTAACAAAAAAAGTCTTGATCAATGCAAATCTGTTGTTTGGAGCAAAGACACTGCGAGGCGGACCATTTACCAATACTGGCCCCATACCACCACGAGCAAATAGTCCGACCACCTATACAGTAGATTGGGCACTTTCGAATACATGGAATGATGTCAGTGGTGGAAAAGTTTCAGCCACATTGCCTCCGTATGTTGATTGGGTTGGTAGTGTCTCACCTAATACTGAAAATATCACGTATGATGCAGGTAGCCGGACAGTGACATGGACGCCAGATGCAGTGTCTGCGGGAAGTGGTTTTGTTTATCCACCAAAAGAAGTATTTTTCCAACTTAAATTAAATACAAGTTTGTCGCAAGTCGGTTCAGCACCAAACCTCACTTTGCAGGGTACAGTCAGTGGATCTGATACATTTTCAAGTCAGACGTTGTCTTTTGTTGCTCCTGGTTTGACGACACAGACTAGTGACACCGGCGATGCTGGTATAGTGACCAAGTAATAAAATCCAAAATTTCATGGTAGTATAGAAAAAATTAAAATTATGGCTGAAAAAGAAGATAATCTCATGGAGAAGATCGTGTCCTTGTGCAAACGACGAGGGTTTGTATTTCCTGGATCAGAGATCTATGGTGGTTTGTCTGGTACCTGGGACTATGGTCCATATGGTGTTGCTCTTAAAAAAAATATTGAAAATTCTTGGTGGAAACGTTTTGTATTAGATCGTGAAGATGTATATGGTGTTGATGCCGCAATTTTGATGAATCAAGAAGTGTGGAAAGCTTCAGGTCACGTTGCTACTTTTGCTGATCCATTACTGGAAGATGTTAAAACAAAAAAACGATACCGAGCAGATCACCTTCTTGAAACTGCGGGTTTTGATGTGAGGGAGTTAACAGATTTAGAGATGGACGAACTTATTAAGGAAAAGCATATTACAAGTCCTGACGGTAATGTATTGGGTCCAATTGTGAGGTTTAATATGATGTTTAAAACGCATATTGGTGCTGCCGAAGATGATAGTGCGATTTCTTATTTACGACCGGAGACTGCCCAGGGAATTTTTGTTAATTTTAAAAATATATTAGATACGTTTCATCCCAAACTCCCATTTGGCATTGCGCAGATAGGTAAGGCATTTCGTAATGAAATTGCTCCACGAGATTTTATATTTCGTGTACGTGAACTGGAACAGATGGAAGTGGAATTTTTTGTAAAATCTGATACATGGAAGAGTCATTTTGATGCATTACTTAATCAGCAACTGGAGTTTTTAACACATGATCTTGGACTTTCTCCATCTAAAATCCATATTGTTGATGTACCAGCTGCGGATCGCGCACATTATAGTAAACACAGTGTAGATACTGAGTTTGATTTTCCTTTTGGACAAAAAGAGTTACTGGGTCTTGCATACCGTACAGATTATGATTTAAATGCACACACGAAAGCTTCAAAAGTTGATCTAACATATTTTGATGAAGAAAATAAGGAGCGTTTCATTCCCCATGTTATTGAACCAACATTTGGCCTAGGAAGACTTTTTCTTGCGGTTATCGCTGACTCGTATAGAGAAGAGGGTGAGGGGGAAGAAACTCGTGTCTATCTCAAATTTAAACCATCGATCGCTCCGGTTAAGATCGCGGTTTTTCCATTGTTGAAAAATAAACCAGAGTTGGTGGCCAAGGCTCGTGAAGTGTACACACTATTAAAAAAAGAATTTGGTACAGTCATGTTTGATGACAATGGTAATATTGGTAAACGCTATCGACGACAAGATGAAATCGGTACGCCATTTTGTGTGACGGTGGACTTTGATACCTTGGAACAGGGAACGGGTGTGACGGTCCGTAATCGTGATACGGGAGCTCAAGAGCGGGTGACTGAAGGGGAGCTTGTAACATATCTCAAAGCTAAAATTTTTGTTGACTAGGTTGTTGACTAGGTTGACGAAGGTGATATTCAGTGATACCCTTCGTTTTGGACATGGGGCGCACTATCAAAGTGTAAATATCCCCAAGGAGGAATTTTTTGAAAAAGAAGATTTTAGTTTTTTGTTTTGTTTTGCTCGCTTGCATGCAAGCGAGTGCGGCCGGAACTACCACTATGTGGTTTGGGACTGAAGACAATCCTGTTAGTGGTGATTCCGATTTTCAGGACCGAGTATTTATGGTACAGGGCAACTTTATTGTCAGCCCTGTCGATCTGCTCGGTGTATGCCTTGAATGATAATTGTAGTCCGTTTTTTGACTGCAATTCAGCAGATGGTTCTCAAAAAAACTATGGTTTTCTTCTGACGGGAACAGGTGGTTGGGTCGGAGATCCAACATCACCAAAACTGTCGCAGCCTAACCTGAGTTTTTGGGGGACTTCGTCTGGATTGGCGTCGGGGTTTACTTTGCAGGGTTCAGGAACCATCACGGTCACTGAAATGACCTCGGCGACCACGACGCAACTCCGGTATATCGATCTGACCGACAACAGTGTGCACACGTTGTTGAATCCGTCGGCGACCATCGGACTGACGGCAAGTTTTACTATGCCGGCGGCTGGTATAGCTTTGTCGGAGTTGACCACAACTTCGGCGACGTATCGATCAGATACGGCTACTTTAATGGGGTTTGCTGCGGCTGAAACGCCGGAGCCAGGTACCTGGTTACTATTAGTTGGAGGACTCACCTTGGTGGGCTTCCGACGGCGACGGCAGGTCAGCTAGTATTTCTTGTCCTTTGGACATGCGAGGACCCTTTCGAGGGTCCTCTTTTTTATGCATATATGTAATATATATGGTTGAGTAACGGCCATACACTATGGTGTTATCTCATACATTATGGTATAACTAGACTTCACTTTTGTGATACCATATAGGTATGATTAATTTCTATAAACATAATTTCGTTTACAAGCAGATTTCACTCGGGATTCTCTTTTTGTTTGCTGTTGTTATTTTTCGACCACTTTTTATTAGCGCTGACTCAGCTAAGATTTCTGGACGTATTTTTAATGATGCGAATGCAAATGGTATTCAAGATGATACTGAAGCTACAAGTTCATTGATTTTCTGGACGGTAGATTTATTTCAACTTAGTTCTACTTCAGTCTATACACAAGTCGCTTCACAGTTTATTAATGGTGGTGGATATGAATTTGATTCACTTCCTCCTGGCTCGTATGAAGTTTGTGAAGAGCCCATGGCTGGCTGGACACAAACCGCCCCTGTAACTGGTAGTACCTGTGCAAACGGCACGACAGGGCAGTCATTTAGTATAAATGACGGTGATGCTAAGACAGATGTAAACTTTGGTAATTACCAGAAGGCAAAAATTGGTGGAGTGGTATGGAATGACGTGGACAAGGATGGTACGTTTGGTGGTGCAGAGACAGGTAGTGCTGGTATACCAATATTACTTCTCGATACACAAGGAAACGTTGTGATGAGTACGACCACAAATGCTGCAGGAGGGTATTTGTTCCCAGATCTTGTTCCTGGAAGTTATACCGTATATGCAAATATTGGTCTACATAAAGTAAAAAGTTTTCCTACTACTCCGACATATACCGTGACTGTTCAGTCAGGGGATGTAACTATACAAAATAATTTTGGTATATATGATGGTTCAGCTTCGATCACTGGTCAAGTGTTTAATGATATCAATGCGAATGGTATTGAAGATCCAAGTGAAGCGGCAAACCCGCTTGTTTTTTGGAATATTGATTTGTTTCAACTGGGTTCAACTTCAACATATACATTGGTAGATACTCAGTTGATTACTGGTGGTACATATAATTTTTCTTCTCTTGCCCCTGGCTCATACAAAGTGTGTGAGGAACCTATTGCTGGTTGGACGCAAACATACCCAGTACAAAATACGAATTGCGATAATGGCACTGTTGGTCAAGGAGTGACACTACTTGATGGTCAGGCCACTACGAGTGTTGATTTTGGTAATTATCAAAAAGCAAAAATTGGTGGGGTAGTGTGGAATGATGTCAATATGAATAATGTATTTGATAATGCAGAAACTGGTGTATTGGGCATTCCTGCAACATTATATAATGCATCTGGAGTTACCGTGGCAACCACAACTACCGATGTCTCTGGAGTGTACTGGTTTAATAATGTAACACCAGGAACATATCATGTTTCCGTCCAAACAATCCCTCAATGGGTCAATGTGGCAACGACCACAACTATATTAACGGTTCAATCCGGTGATTCGTCTGGTCAAAATAATTTTGGTTTTTATCACGACACTATTGCACCACAAACGATAATCAATACTCCACTCAGTAGTACGACAGTTTCTTCAAATACACTTTTGATTTCTGGTACGACGACCGATGTATCTACCGTAGCTTCTACACGATTATCGTATGCGACGTATGATCCAACAACACAAACCTGTGGCACGTATACTGACATTACGGTCACGACTAATACAAGCACCAGTACATCATTTGCATGGGCATACAGTTGGCTCATACCACACGAAGGGGTCTATTGTATTACTGCAAGCGGCCAGGATATTGCGGGAAACACCGAGATTGGTCCTGTAGTGCAAAACATAACATATGCAGTGCCTGTTGTTCCGATTGTTCCACCTGCACCATCTGCACCAACTTCGCCTTCTGTTATTGGAAATGGTCCTATTTCTAGTATAGTTCCAAATAATCCCGTACAGCCTTTGTTTAGTGGAGTCCAGACAGTTTCTATAAATCAACCACAAGTGTCTATCGTTTCTAATCCAGGAACTGACTCAAATCTTTTGACTGGATCGTCCGGTAATACAAATGGTGCTTCAGGAAATACATCAGATAATACGGTGAGTGTGAATACTTCTGCAGCTAATACTGTGGCACCAAATACTTTGACTGATGCACAGGGACAAACGGTGGCGAGTGCAAGTGTTCAGCAGGGTACGACTTCAAATCAGCTTGCAGCTGCTGCAACCACCGGTGGATGGAAAAATATCTACTGGATTCCTATTGCAATCATTCTATTGATTCTTGCGTATCTATTTTTCAAATAGTCTTGTATATGTGATATCGTGTGTCTGAGAGAATTAACCAATAATATACTGGTATGAAATTTTATCGAAAAACTCTTGCAAATGGTTTGCGGATTGTGGTGATACCGATGAAAGACGCGCCATCAGTGACGGTCATGTCGCTCGTAGAGGCTGGGTCTGAATATGAGACAAAAGAGACAAACGGTGTCTCTCATTTTTTGGAACATATGTTTTTTAAGGGGACGATCAAACGACCAACGTCATTGGATATATCCAAAGAGTTTGATGGTATGGGGGCAGAACACAACGCATTTACTGGTAATGAGTATACAGGGTATTACGGTAAAGCTCATCCAAAAAATTTTGATGCTATTTTAGATATTATTTCTGATATGTATTTGAACCCTCAGTTTCCTGAAGCAGAAATGGAGAGAGAAAAGGGTGTTATTGTTGAAGAAATCAATATGTATGAAGATTTGCCTCAGCAAAAAGTACAAGAAGTATTTGCGGAATTGTTGTATGGTGATACGCCATATGGATGGAGTGTGGCTGGGCCTAAAGAAAATATTTTGAAGATGAAAAGAAATGATCTTGTGCAGTATCGAAAAGCACAATATGTTGCAGGGAAAACTGCTATTGTGGTGGCCGGGAATGTTGATACAAAAATTGTGTTTAAAAAAGTAGAAAAAGCATTTCAATCTATTGCTAAAGGAAAAGTTATTCGTAAAAAGAAAATAATTGAAAAGCAAGACAATCCTCATGTAAAAATATTTCATAAAGATACAGATCAGGTGCATCTTGTGTTGGGTGGACGGACATTTAAAGCTGGTGATAAAAGATCAGTAACTCTTAAGGTTTTGTCTACTATTTTAGGAAAGGGGATGAGTTCACGATTGTTTCAAAAAATGAGAGAAGAGCTGGGTATTTGTTATTATATTGGAAGTGGTGTTGATGACTTGACTGATCATGGAAATTTTAGAATTTCTGCCGGGGTGGATAAAACACGTCTCAATCAAGCGTTAGAAGGTATCTTAGGAGAGATAAGAAAAATCAAAGATGAAACTGTAAGTTTGGAAGAATTAAAAAAAGTAAAAGATTATCTTATTGGACGGATGTATCTCGGCCTCGAGTCTTCAGACGCCCTCGTGGGTTTTTATGGTGGTCAGGAGATCATGCGAGAGAAAATAAAAACTCCACAGGAGGTGGAAAAAGAAATTCAAAAGGTGACCGCACGCGATATTCAAAAATTAGCTCAGCACATATTTGTGGATAAGTCGTTAGCCCTGGCTATTGTGGGGAATGTGAGTGATGAGGCCCAGCTACGTAAAATCTTTCACTTTTAAAAGGCTGTGGTATGATTAGCGACGTAAGGTGAGTGAAATAAATATGTACTCATATTCATTTCCGAGCCGAGGTGAGAAGTGACTTACGTCACTTCGCAAGACCTTGAACATTCTGTATCCGGAATGTGAAAGGTGTGCTGCTCCTGTAAGGAGCTAATATAAGAGTACTACTGCTTTTATTAGCGACGTAAGGTGAGTGAAATTAAAACTTTAACGAGATGGACACAACACCACACAAAATTATCGATATACCAACAGGAACAGTAGTTAAGGTTATTGTTATCAGCCTACTTTTTTATGCGCTGTTTTTATTAAAAAATCTGGTGTTGTTGGTACTTATGGCTGTGGTTATTGCGTCAGCAGTTGAAATGTTTACCAAGTGGTTTACCCGTCAGGGGGTGCCACGATTACTTGCGGTTATTTTGATTTATCTTTCCACAGCTGTTTTGATTGTTGGTACGGTTTATTTTATCCTTCTTCCATTGTTGTCTGAATCATCAGCGGTGGTTAAAACACTACCGTTGTATTTGTCATCTGAGTCAGCACAGACGTCTGATTTTTTATCGAATCAACCTTTTGTCTCTGGTCTGACTAGTACCATTAATTTTCAGAGTGTAGCGGAGCAGATTAACGTCATGATTACTAATTTGAGTTCTGGTACCTTTAATACAGTGGCTGGTGTCTTTGGTGGTATTTTGAGTTCGGTGTTGATTGTCGTGTTGTCATTTTATCTTTCTGTAAAGGAAGACGGTATTCATAACTTTTTAAAAATTGTCACACCCATCAAACACGAGGCATATGCACTCAACCTTTGGAAACGAGCTCAACACAAGATCGGTTTGTGGATGCAGGGGCAGATAGTTCTGGCTGTTATTATTGGTGTGTTAGTCTTTTTAGGACTCACTTTGATGAGTATTCCAAATGCTTTACTCCTCGCATTTTTGGCTGCAGTCTTTGAGATTATTCCACTTTTTGGACCTATCCTTGCATCTATCCCTGCTATTGCCTTGTCATTTGTCGATGGGGGTATTACCTCAGTTTTCTTGGTGGCATGTTTGTACCTTATTATTCATCAATTTGAAAATCATTTGATCTATCCACTGGTGGTAAAAAAGATTACCGGTGTATCACCAGTCGTTTCAATTATTGCGCTTGTTGCAGGCTTTGAACTGGCAGGATTTTTGGGACTGGTTTTGTCTGTGCCACTGGCTACTATTTGTATAGAATTTCTCGATGATCTCGAGAGAGATAAAATCGCCAAGATGGAGAGTATGAATGCTTAGTCGTATGTAATTTTAAGAGTATGAATAAGGGTACACTTACCTCAGTCTCGCACCGTTGTGTTCCGAAGCATCTTAAAATTATATACGGCTAAGTAAAGAGGCTGGTTGAAGAGAAACTAAGAAATATTTATGAAAAATTTTTATATCACCACTACACTACCATATGTGAACGCCGAACCACATATTGGTTTTGCCATGGAATTAATCCGCGCAGATATCATTGCTCGGGCCAAGCGATTGCAGGGATATGAGGTCTTTTTTAATACAGGAACAGACGAACATGGTTCAAAAATATATAAAATTGCTATCGAAAAAAGAATAAGTCCGCAAGAATATGTTGATGGTATCAGTCAGGTTTTTGCGAAGCTAGCGACTACACTCAATGTTGCTACAGACGTGCCGGGTATTACCTATAACTTTGTACGAACGACGGATGTACGTCACCAGGCTTCAGCCCAGGCTTTTTGGCAGCGGTGTGTTGAAGCGGGGGATATTTATAAGAAAAATTACAGTATTAAATATTGTGTCGGTTGTGAGTTGGAAAAAACAGAGTCAGAACTAGTCGATGGAAAGTGCCCACTCCACCCAAATCTAGAGATCGAAATACGAGAAGAAGAAAATTATTTTTTCCGTTTCTCAAAGTATCAAGCATATTTACTCGATGTATACGCCCACAACCCTCAGTTTGTTATACCACCTTCACGAGGGGTGGAAATTCGTACGTTTGTCGAAGGGGGGTTGCAAGATTTTAGTATTTCACGACTGACCTCTAAAATGCCGTGGGGTGTGCCAGTGCCAGGGGATCCGGAACAGACCATGTATGTCTGGTTTGATGCCTTGGTCAATTATATTTCTGTCATTGGTTGGCCGGATAATCTAGAAACATTTGATATATGGTGGAAACAGACGGGTGGAGCAGTTCAGTATGCTGGCAAGGACAATCTCCGTCAGCAGACAGCCATGTGGCAGGCTATGCTCGCTTCTGCTGGCTTGCCACCATCCAAACAAGTGGTCATTAATGGCTTTATCAATGCCGAGGGTGGTGTCAAAATGTCCAAGTCATTGGGTAATACGGTCAATCCATTTGATATTGTTGGTGAATACGGAGTTGATGCACTGCGATATTTTATGGCGCGCGAAATCTCTTCATTCGAAGATGGTGTCTTTACTATAGAAAAATTTAAGGATGCATACAACGCAAATCTGGCCAATGGATTAGGAAATTTAGTTGCTCGTATTATGCGTATGGCAGAGGGTCTGAAGTTAGAAGAAGGAAGCTTGAAGCTTGGAGAAGAAAGGAGTGATTCAGAGGATTACGTTAATCGATTATTGGATGTATTTGAAATCAATAAAGCGTGTGATTATGTTTGGCACGAAATAGGGGAGATGGATAAATATATCCAAGAAAATCAACCATTTAAAGTAGTCAAAACGGATCCTGAGGCAGGCAAACAAATGATTTCACAGCTTGTAGTTCGGTTGTATACCGTTGCACGGATGTTGAATCCAATTCTTCCGGTGACATCAGATAAAATCAAAGAGGCAATCAAAAAAAATATGATGCCCGAAACCTTATTTCCCCGCAAGGATTAAATTATTATTTAGCTTCTATTTATGAAATATTTTGATATTCACTCGCATATATATATTCCAGACTATGATCTCGATCGCGAAGAGATTATTGCACGAATGAAAGTGGAGGAGATTTACACAACATCTATTGGTACAGACTTGGAAACCTCAAAGAAAGCTATTGAGCTGGCTGAAAAGCATGAAAATCTCTTTGCTTCTGTTGGTATGCACCCAATTCGAGAAATATTATCAACCAGAGGTTTTGATATTGATGGTGATCATCCACTTGGTATATCAAAAGAGTTTGAAACGCTCGCTCAGCATCCAAAAGTGGTGGCGATTGGTGAGTGTGGTTTTGATTTGTTTCGTACGCCCATGGAACACATGGAAGAAGAGAAAAAATTTCAGAAAAAAATCTTTGAAGAACAGGTGGATTTGGCTGTAAAATATGGTAAAGGTTTGATGCTCCATTCACGTCCAAGTAAAGGTAGTCAGGATGCGTACGAAGAGACACTTGCGGCACTAGAAGCACGGGCAAAAGTGGATGGATCAAAGGTATTTGGTAATGCACACTTTTTTGCAGGTAACCAGGACATGCTCAAACGATTTCTCGATATAGGTTTTACGGTTTCTTTTACTGGGGTTATTACTTTTACTCATGATTATGATGAACTTGTTCGGCTGACCCCACTTGAGAGTATTCATGCAGAAACAGATGCTCCGTATGTAGCCCCTGTCAGTCATCGAGGAGGGCGTAATAGTCCTGAATATGTGGTTGAGACAGTGGCCAAGATCGCTGAGCTCAAAGGGCTCGATGTAGAAGTAGTCAAAACGGCCCTTATTGCGAATGCAAAGAGACTTTTCCGTCTAGCCTAGGGTGTGTTGCGTTTCCTCCATATATGTGATAATCTGCTCCCTATGGAGACAGTCAAAAACCTCAGCAAAAAAGCTATCAAAAAAGGCGAACAAGCTATCAAGATAGCTCCAAAAACAGATACATCAAAAGTGTATGAACTGAGTTATATTTTTGTACCAACTATTTCAGATGACCGTGCTCTCGTTGAAGAGAAGGTTCTTGCTGATTTTTTCACTCAAAACGGTGGTGACATGATATCTTCTGAGCACCCTGTCTTGATTGACCTCACGTATCCTATGTTGAAGGTCATCCACACTCACCGAGAAAAGTGTTTTAAAGGTCACTTTGGTTGGATGAAGTTTGAAATCGAGACAGAAGCAATTGCTGCTGTCAAAAAGCTTCTTGATGCACATGAGTCAGTCGTGCGATACTTATTGGTTAAAACAGTTCGAGAAAATACACTCCTGACTGGTAAGATGACTTTGGTCAAAGAGGAGCGAACTCGAAAATCTCCTCAGGCAGTAGTAGAAGAAGAGATTGTCGCAGAAGTTGAAGTAGATGTGGCCCCAGTCAACCCAGAAGAGCTTGATAAATCAATTGATGAACTCGTTATTGCATAATAGGTTCGAATAACGAAATACGAGTTACAAATAAGAAAAATGAAAAATACTAGTAAGAACTTAATATCGTATATCTTAATTCTTAATTCTTAATTCTTAATTCTATCTATTATGTATCTCAACAAAGCAATTATTATCGGTAATCTCACTCGTGATCCAGAATTGAAAAGTTTGCCAACAGGAGTTCGTGTCGCAACATTTTCTTTGGCCACAAACCGCGTTTGGAAAGATAAGAATGGGGCAAAGCAGGAGAGTGTCGATTATCATAACATTGTTGTCTTTGCCAAGACCGCCGAGCTGGTCGGACAATATTTAAAAAAAGGCCAGTCAGCATTAGTCGAGGGCCGCATGCAGACAAGAAGCTGGGATGATGCACAAGGAGTTAAAAAATACCGAACAGAAGTAGTGGCAGATCGCATCCAGTTTGGTCCAAAGAGTGGGGGAACTGGGGTAGGTTATAGTCCAAGTGCGTCTGCTCCAGCAGGACCGCATGACGCTCCACAGGAGGACGGAGGATCGATAGAGTATCCTACAGATGAGATAAACCCTGAAGATATCCCATTTTAGTAGAAACTTCCAAATTTCCCCGATCTCATCGTCTAAATTTTAAAAATAATTCTCATCGTACTAGTATGTACGCCTCAAATTATTTTAAAAATGTATACGTGACCTCGACGAAATTGTGAAAGTTTCTGGAGAAGGAAGGGGCTTGACGATTTGAGAGAAAAAATATACATTACAGCAATCAATATGAATAATACAAAATGTTACTTTACTGAGAATAAGATCAAACACATCGACTATAAGGATGTTGATTTGTTGAAGAAGTTTTTGAACCCACACGCACGACTACTTGCACGAAAGCGTACAGGGACGACTGCAAAGAATCAGCGGTCGTTGGCTGAGGCTATTAAGCGAGCGCGCTTCATGGGTTTACTTCCATACGTTAGTAGATAGAACTTCCAAATCTGGCGCCCTGCGTTGTTGGAAACAGAAAAAAGAATGCTCATCGTATACTCGATACGCCTCGCATTCTTTTTTTGTTTCCGCCGAGCATTGCATGCAGATTGTGAAAGTTCTTAGGAATCAAACATTTAGTTTTCATATCAGAAATAACAAAAAATCCCCCAATTGTGGGGGATTTTTTGAAATTTGTAGATTCGTATGGTCTTGGCCTAGAAGTTAGCACCTCCTACTCTTTCGGAATACTCTCCGGTTTCTGTGTTTATTTTGATGATTTCACCTTCTTTGATAAACATGGGGACGTTCACTGTCGCTCCTGTTTCTACTACCACGATTTTTGTACCACCAGAAATAGTATTACCTTTGACTGCAGGCATTGCCTCGGTTACCTTGAGTTCTACCTTGGCAGGGAAGCGGACCCCAATCACTTGAGTGCCTTTCTTACTGTCTTCGTCACCAAACATAAGGAGATCGATCAAGACGTTTGGCTTGAGGTATTTACCTTTACCTTCCATGATTGTATCACTAACAGTAAAACGTATTGATGGGTCATCGACATCACAAAACCAAAATTCACCTTTGTTCTGGTATAGAAACTTTACTTCTTTGTCTTCGAGTTCAGCTTCTTCAGCTTTGTCAGATACATGGAAAGACGGCTCAGAGACTTTGCCAGTGAGGAGATTCTTTAATTTGACGGCATTAACCGGCTTGCGCTGTTGTTTACGAAAAACATGCGAGTCGAGGACTTCGCATGGCTGTCCATCGTAGACGATGAATTTACCTTTGGTGATTTCTGAATAGTCGAGCATTGCCATAAAAAAAGTAGTCTATAAAGTTAAAAGTCTAAAGTCCGTAAAGTGGGTGAATAAGGCTGTAAATATAGCTCATTTTTCTCCAAAAATCCACTTGACAATTTATAAAATATGAGTATATTATTCACTGGGAGAAAAAAGATGGCAGATCAATCTGAATATGAATATGAAGATGTAGTCTCTGTAACAGTAACGCCACGTGCTTTTTTGAAAGCTCTGGGCAAAGGTCGGGCACATATTTTACTTGTATCATCCAGAATAAGGGGCGGTACGAGAACTCAGTATGGCATTCTGAAAAGTTGTGATGATGAAAGTTTTACTTTTGATACCGATCAAAATTGCACTGCGATCATCCAGTTCGAAAATATCATCTCTATTCGAGAGGTTGAACTCGTCAAAATAATTGGTTTTATGAATGACGAGAAAGATCTTCGCGAAAGGGCTGGTCTGTAACCGGCCGAAAACAGAAACCTGCTTCGGCCGGTTTTCTGTATTTTCTCGCCATTCCGAGCTAGACCCAGAATCCAAGATTACTGGATTCCGAACGAGGGAACACTTGTATCGAAAGTAGTCTTCCGATGAACGTCCGAGTACGGGCGTTCATCGGAATGACAGAGGGAGAGGATTGATTTTTTCTACTCCTCACTACCAGATTCTTCACTTGTACCACCTCCACTACTCGCCACCACACTTCCACCATTCTCTGCCAATTTTTTTCGTATCACCTTTAATATTTCCTCCGCTAGCTTTTTATTTTCTTTCAACGCTTGGCGAGTTGCGTCATACCCACGAGCGAGGAGTTCATTGTTGTATTTATACGATGCACCAGACTTTTGAATGATACCCATTTTCTCACCCAAAGCGATGATCTCACCTTCACGACTAATACCTTCGTTGTACATGAGGTCAAACTCTGTTTGTTTAAACGGTGCGGCCACTTTGTTTTTGACCACTTTAACCCGGACACGACCACCCATAATCTCTTCTCCTTTTTTGATCTGAGCAATACGACGGATGTCGAGTCGGACAGAGGTGTAAAACTTGAGAGCCTTTCCACCTGGAGTAGTTTCAGGATTACCAAACATGACGCCGATCTGCATGCGGATTTGGTTGATAAAGATAACCACGGTTTTTGACTTGGCGACGATAGCTGTGAGCTTGCGGAGGGCTTGTGACATGAGGCGAGCTTGCTTGCCGACATGGTGTGCACCCATGTCACCCTCAATCTCATCTTTTGGTGTCAGTGCCGCTACAGAGTCAATAACAATGACGTCAATCTTGCCAGAGCGGACGAGGACATCGACGATCTCAAGGGCTTGTTCACCATTGTCTGGCTGAGAGATGAGAAGTTGTTTGATATCTACACCGAGTCGTCCTGCATATTCAGGATCCATCGAATGTTCAGCGTCGATAAAAGCACAGACACCACCTTTTTTCTGAGCTTCGGCGATGATGTGCAGTGAGAGCGTGGTTTTACCACTTGATTCTGGCCCAAAGATTTCAATGATACGTCCGCGGGGGACACCACCGACACCGAGAGCAGCATCGAGACCGATCGAACCTGTTGGGATAGCGTTGATATCAACATGTGGTTTATCGCCAAGCATCATGATTGAGTCATCACCAAACTTTGTTCTGATTTCACGGAGGGTGTCGTCGATCTTACCTGCACTTTCTTTTGTCCCGGTTACTTTTGGTATTTTTTCTTTTTTCTTTTGCATATGTGTCTGGTTAGTGTAATTAAGGACTGATTTTGTTCGTACTGGTTGCCTCTGTAGTTGTGGCAACTATTTTTACTGGAGATATTATCGTCTGAGGTGTTTCTTTTAAAATAACTTGCAACATCACCTTGGTCGTCTTGCCAAATTTATCTCCAGCCTGGACCTTAATTATATTATACCCTGGGGAGAGTAACAATTGGTTATCAAAACCACCATTTTTGTCGGTAAGGACAGGATTGTCGTCAATAGTAAAGGTATTGGCATTGTGAACGATGCCCTTTATATCGATTAGTGCTGCAGTGTATGTCTCTCCATCAATAGGAGAGGTAAGATCAATAGATGGACCAAAGATGATATTACGGGCTTGAAAGACCGAATAGACTACAATAATGATGGCAAAGAGGGCGAGAGAACCCATTTTGAGGTAGTACGAAGCATTGTGCGACATGATGGAGTTTAAGTATTAGAAAGTAAACTACTGTTCGGTTGGAGTTGGAGTATCATCTGATTTACCACCAGACAATATTTCTCTGGGTTTAGCTCCACTACCGGGACCAATAATACCCTGTGATTCAAGCATATCAATCAGTCGAGCTGCTCGAGCATAGCCCACACCAAGTTTTCGTTGGAGAAATGAAGTGGAGGCTTTACCGGCTTGGATGACTGTCTCGCGTGCTTCTTCGTACAAGTCATCGTCCATCTCTTCGCGGTCATTATCCAGGGTAGCTTCAAAGATGGGATTTTTTAAGCCACTCGTGCCACCGTTTTCGTTGTGTGTATTGTTACCAGAGGTCATACCGATATCGCTTGGCAAGTCTGCTTCGTAGTTTTCATGCAAGTATTTGACTACCGCTTTGACTTCAGTTTCTGAAATGTAGGCAGATTGAATACGTACAGGCTGAGACATTTTTCCTGATAGATAGAGCATATCTCCGGCACCAAGGAGTTTTTCTGCACCAGACATGTCGAGGATTGTTCGTGAGTCAATCTGTGAAGCTACTTGGAGGGCGAGGCGGGTCGGGATGTTGGCTTTGATGAGGCCAGTGATGACATTGACCGATGGACGCTGGGTGGAGAGGATAAGGTGAATACCAACTGCACGGGACATTTGGGCTAGTCGGACGATAGCTGACTCCAGCTCACGAGGGTAGGCTTGCATAATGTCTGCAAGTTCATCGATGACAATGACAATGTATGGCATCGTTTCTATAGCGGGCTCAGTGTCATCTTTTTTATTTTTTGCTTTTTTAATAGCAGGTTCAACAATATTTTTGTGGTATGACTCTATGTTTTGTAGACCTTTTTCTTGCAAAAGATCATAGCGACGATCCATTTCTTTTGCCGCCCATTTGAGTGCGAGAATGGTTTTTTTAGCATCAGTAATAACTGGGGTGAGGAGGTGGGGGATTTTGTTGTACAAGGTGAGCTCTACTCGTTTTGGGTCCACCATAATGAATTTGAGATTGTCTGGAGAGTTACGGTAGAGGAGAGATGTAATAATAGTGTGAATGGTGACGGATTTTCCAGCACCGGTCGCTCCTGCCACGAGCATGTGTGGAGCAGTAGCGAGGTTGTCTATATATGACATACCAGAGATACCTTTACCAAGAGCCATGAGGAGAGGCTTGGGACTTTCTTGATATTCAGCTGACGAAAGGAGTGTACCGAGACCCACCATGGTTTTGGTATTGTTTGGAACTTCAATACCCACCAGTGCTTTTCCTGGGATAGGTGCTTCAATACGAATTGGGTGGGCAGCCAAGGCAAGTGAGAGGTCTTGTTGATAGCCAACAATACGTGAGAGTTTGACTCCTTCAGCTGGTTTGAGAGCGTACCGGGTAATAGATGGACCAATAGAGATCTCATCCATTTCAACGTGGATACCAAAGTTTGCTAGTGTTCGTTTAATGATATTGGAATTTGCTTTGATGTCACCGACACCAGGCTTGCCACGGTCCTTTTCAAGGAGATCAAGCGGTGGAGGAATAAATTCTTTGCCAGATAAGGTCATAGCACTTGGACTCATATCAAACTCTTTTTTCTCACCACTTTTAGCAGGTTCTATTTTTTGTAGAGGCTGGTCTTTTGCTTCGTTAACCCGGAGAGCCTCTACTGTGGCAGGGGACATGATGAGTTCGGCATCGACTTCTTCTGTGTCTTCATCCAGTTCTTTCTTTGTAAAGAGATTGAGGATATTTAGTTTGAGTGGAATATCAAACATAATAAGGAATGAAATAATGACGAGGGCGAAAAGGACAAGTGTGGACACGTAGACATCCAGGAATGAGAGGAGTGGAGATGATACAAAGCCACCGATTAGACCACCTTCTTTGGTAAAAATATGAAGGAGTGAGAGTGAAGAAAGAAAGAATAAAAAGCCACCAATAGAGTGTGTCAAAGCCAACTTTTTTTTGAGAGAGTTGAAAAAAGAAAGAGAGAGAATAAAGAAAAGAATAGGGACAAGAAAATAGCCCCAACCAAATAAGTACGAAAAGAATTCATGAATAGTATTACCTGCTGGACCAGCTTTATCAAATGCAGAGAGCATAAAGAATACTGCGAGGACAAAAAAAGCGATGGCAATAATGCCTTGCATGGTTTCTTTTTGAACGAGCGAAGGAGTATCTTCGTCGGTCAGATCTTTTTTCTTATCTATTTTTTTCTCTTTCGGTTTGATACGCGTTTTTTCTTTTATTTTCTCATCCTTTTTTATCATGCATATATCATAACATGAAGATTGCATGGGTTTGATTGTTGATATTGGATGGTATACAAACAGACATATCTGTATCTGGAAACAGTCGCGTATAGTGTTGAAGGTTATGGACGTTGAGGACATTGATGGTATATAATAGACAGGTATACTACTACCACTTGAAAGACAGTAAAAAATGTAAAAGACCATGTAAAGGACAAGTAAATTATTTAAAAATATAAAGACATACAATGGACAATACAAAGGACAACCAAGAGGGAGATAGTGTCCAAAAGACGACTGTGACTATTGGGCACAAAGAAGTTAATCCTATTGATTTTTTCTCAAAAAATGAGAGTTTTGTGTTTGTATATAAAAAGACAGAAAAGCTTGCGACCGCCCTTTATATGGTTACCAATTTGTTGGGTGACGCTGAACCAATGAAGTGGACACTGCGTACAAGAGTGGCACATTTATTGTCTTTTACTATCGGTTTCAAAGACATTTTATCTGCACGAGAAGATGAATTTGCACACGATGCAAAAGCACAAATTTTAGAAATTGTGTCCTTATTAGAAATTGCATCACGAGCAGGGTTGGTTTCGGATATGAATTTTTCTATATTAAAAGCAGAGTTTATGCATCTTGCAAACTTCCTCTCAGATTTTAAAAAAATACCATATCATCATGGTGATTTACAGCATAATTTTTTTGAATCATCACGACAAATATCACAGAATACACACGCACAAAATCCTGAGAAAATACAGACTGATCAACGTGTCAGACATGGCAATGTCCTTAACATTCCAAAGCGTACGAACCGACAGCATATTATTATTAATCTCTTAAAAAAGAAGAAGGAAATCACTATTAATGATGTCTCACAGGTTATCTCTGATTGTAGTGAAAAGACTATACAAAGAGAGCTTATTTCTCTTATTGAACTAGGTATTGTCAAAAAAACAGGGGAACGACGATGGAGTAAATATTACTTGGTAGAAGGGGAATAGATATATAGTAGGCACAAGATAATAGGCACAAGGCAATAGTGGGGAAAAATCGCCGAAAGGCGATTTTTTCTGTATGGGATCTCTTTCTCGCTAGTGACTATTGCCTTGTGCCTATTGAGTGCCCTCCGATTGACTTTTGGGCCTCTTTTTGCAATAATACCCCCGTGGAATATCTTGTAAAAAAACATTCCAAATAAACCCCTTCACAGGGTTTTTAGGCTTGTTTTTCTTAAGTTATCCACAATAAATTATTGTTGGATTATTCATATCCATACTATAATTGGTTGACTGTACGAATGAGTTTTTCTGTACGATTGTTTGATCATTGACATATTACATAGTGTTTTTAGAATAGTTTTTCCTAAAGGAAAGATTACTTCTTGCTGTATAACTGCTTTTTCCCTCTACGATAGACTGTCAGAAAATCAGACCAAATTTCACAAACTTTTTTTGTTCCGCGTCGGTTTGTCCACAATTTTGTCATCATGCAAATGAGTGAATAAAGCGGAACAAAGATGAGTTGTTTTTTAAAAAGCTGAAAGGTTTTTTAAAAAAGTTAACATAGATTATTAACGTTAGTGTTTCGTCGTGATGTGCATCCGCACACATTATAAGTAACAGCGGGTACACATCACTTTTACAAGTTATATGAATTTAAAATCAAAAGTATTTATCGTTGCTGCTTCAACAATAGCAATGATTGGCTTTGCAATAGCTCCGGTTATTGCATCTGCTGCTACTTACACATTCAGTACAAATCTGACTGTGGGAAGTAAAGGTACTGATGTGATGAACCTTCAAAAGGTTTTGAACATGAGTGCTAGTACACAAGTTGCTGTAGTAGGAGCTGGTTCTCCTGGTATGGAAACTTCAACATTCGGTCAGCTTACTAAAAGTGCTGTTATGAAATGGCAGAAAATGAACAACATTAGTCCAGTTTCTGGATTTGTTGGTCCATTGACTCGTGCCGCATTGAACGCAATGGGTGGTACTGTTGTTACAACAGGACTTCCAGCAGGATGTACATCTACAGTTGGATTTAGTCCAATCACAGGTGCTTCTTGTTCAACAGGTGTTACCACAACTCCAGTAGTTGGTGGATCACTTGTGTTCAATACAACAACACAGCCAGTGAACTCACTTGCACCTCAGGGCGCAGCGCGAGTTCCTTTCACAACATTTACATTGACCAATACAGGTACAACTGTTGCGACAGTAAATGGTATTACAGTACAGCGAACAGGACTTGGACAAGACTCTGTCTTCTCAGGACTTGTTTTGGTTGACAGTAATAATGTTCAGTACGATACATCAAAGACTCTTAACTCAAATCATCAGGCTGTTGTGGGTGGTACATTCACAATAAACCCTGGAGAGACAAAGACTTTGACTGTAGCAGGTAACATGAACGCAAACTTGGGTTCATACGCTGGTCAGGTTGTTTCAGTCTCAGTTGTTGGAGTTAACTCAACAGCAACTGTTTCTGGATCATTCCCTGTCACAGGTGCGTCTCAGACAGTCAATGCAACATTGACTCTTGGTTCTGTTTCAACTTCAACTTCATCATTTGACCCAGGATCAACTCAGCAGGAAAACATTGGGTATACTGGTGTTCGATTTACAGGTGTTAAATTTACAGCTAACTCAGCTGAAGATTTGAAACTGTATTCATTGCGATGGAGACAGGTTGGTACATCTGGATCAAGTAACTTGGCAAACGTTGTAACTATTGTAAACGGTACTTCATACCCAACAACAGTTTCAGCTGATGGTAAGTTCTACACATCTGTATTCCCTGGAGGAATCTTGATTCCAAAAGGAAATTCAATCGATGCATACATTCAAGGAGACTTGACTGGTTCAAACTCAGCTGGTCAAACAGTTCAGTTTAACATCGATCGTGCAACAGACTTGTACTTTGTTGGACAGTTGTATGGCTATGGAATTTCTCCATTGTATCCAACTGCACAGCCTTGGTGGACAGGTTACGTAACAAGTATTCAGGCTGGTACAGCTACAACAATTGCGAAAGCAAACTCAGTAGCTGCTCAGAACATTGCTGTAAACGTACCTAACCAGGTTCTTGGTGGCTTCACTACAAACTTTGCTGGTGAACCAGTTTCTACTCAGGGTATGACATTTACGATCGCAACTTCATCAGGAACTCTTGGTGGTGGTTTGATCACAAGTGTGTCTATTGTTGATCAGAATGGTACTGTCGTTGCAGGTCCAGTGGACGCAACAGCAGTAGGCGTTGGAACAACACAGCAGTTGTACTTTACTGATACTGTTACTTTCCCAATCGGAAGTAACACGTATACATTGAAGGGTAAGATTCCTTCAGCTGCAAGTAATGGAACTGTGATCACAGTAACTGCTAATCCATCAAACTGGACAAACGTTACTGGACAGGTTTCAGGAAATACAATCAGTCTTGGTGTTGGTTCATTTACTATGAACCCAATGACAGTGAAGGCTGCTAATCTTGGTGTGAGTATTTCTACTCAGCCAACATCTCAGTCTATTGTTGCTGGTGCACAGAACTTGGTTCTTGCAAACATTCAGCTTGATGCTTCTCAGTCTGGTGAAGACATTCGTTTGTCATCACTTCCTGTGAAGATTACTGCTGCTGCAGGAGGAGCTGCTGCTGATTTGACAACATGTCAGTTGTGGAATGGTACAACAGCTTTGAACACAGGTTCAAACGTTGTAAACTCATTCACAAGTGGTACTGCAAAGGTATACAGTTTCAACAATTCATTGACTATTCCAAAAGGAACAATCGTGACATTGTCTGTAGCATGTAACGTTTCAAGTTCAGCTGCATCTAATGCAACCTACCAGGTAGGTGCTGATACAACTGGATCTGACTACGCTATTACAGGTGTAACTTCAAGTAACTCAGTTACCACATCTGCTGGAACATTGACACTCAATGCTTCAAACGGTGGTGTCATGACAGTTGCAAACGGTTCACTTACAATGGCAGTTGATCCTTCATCTCCTTCTTACACAGTTGTAGCAGGTGCTTCAACCGGTGTAACAGTAGGTGTAATCAAACTTCGAGCAACAAACGAGCCAGTTAATCTTTCTAAGATTGGATTGGTCCTTACAACAGGTTCTGCAAGTGATGTTACAAATACATACCTATACAATGGTTCAACACTATTGGGTACAGCAACATTTACTGGTGGAAACCTTACAGCAACATCGACTCTTTTGAGTCCGCTTGCACTTGCTGCAAACGTAGATACTTTGATCACAATCAAGGCTGATCTTGCTGATGTTGGTCCTTCACAATCTGGTACAGAAGGTAAATTGGTTAAAATTGACCCACAAAGTGCTCAGGGAACAGGACAGAACTCAGGACTTACAGTGAATGCAGGTGCAGTTGCAGGTGTTGCTGGTGTACGAGTATTCAACTCTTACCCAACACTTTCTCTTGACACATTGCCTTCAACTGGTGTTGCAGACGGTCGCTTGATTCACTTCAAGGTGACTGCTAATGCAACAGGTCCAGTAGGTCTTGGTCAGTTCTCATTTACACTTTCGACATCAACAGCGACAGTAACAAACATTAACTTGTATGCTTACACAGACGCAGCGTACTCTCAGCCAGTTTCTGGCCAGGGTTCATCTGGTTTGATTGGTTCACAAGTTAACTCTGCAGTGAACGGAACAGCATTTAAGATTACTCCATCAGTAAATCCTTTGCAGGTTCCAACTGGCTCTACTCTATACTTTGAGCTTCGTGCTTCAGTAGGAGGTACACAGACAGGTTCATCAGTTGTTACTATCATGAATGGTGACAATGCTTACCCAACCAACTTGACATCTGGCTACTTTGTAGCTACATCGTCAGCGTTGACTGCAGGTAACAACTTCCTATGGTCTGGAAACGCGACATCAACAGCATCATTCTCTGATGTTGACTGGTCAAACGGTTACGGTCTACAGGGTCTTCCATCAGCAGGTTTGATCCAGACTCGATCTAACTAACCTTAGATTGATCTGAAGAGAACTTTCTCTGAAGACAACAAAAACCCCACTCGAAAGAGTGGGGTTTTTGCGTGCATACCTTTTTACTTACTTGAGAAATACCTCGCACTTCTACCATGATGATTGATTGGGTGGGCTTTTTTATTTACCTCGTTTGCTGTAAAATGGTCGTATGAATCAATCAAACAATCGAACAGTCATTTTTATTTTTGCTGGTGTTATCATATGTGTACTAGTTTTTTTAGGTATCTCAATGCTGGGAAAGAAAAATGGCTCTTCAGGAACGACATCTCTTGCCACAACTACAACTACCGCATCTGCAAGTACTACAATGTCTCTTCCATCTACTGCTCATGGAACAGTTCAACTTATTTTACCAAAACCACAAAAGGTGAGTGTGCCAGAACCTGTACTCAATCGTCCAATGCCGGATACGTCACATCTTGATCAAACCATGGTTATTCAAACAGAAGCAGATATACAGACAAGTGTTACAAATCTAGAAAAAAATAATACTTCATATTCCGATTGGATTCATCTGGGAGATGATAGAAAGTTACTTGGTGACTATGTGGGTGCAAGTCAGGCGTGGGAATATGCTGGGCTACTATATCCACTCAATCTTATCTCGTTTAATAATCTTGGAGATTTATATTCTAATTTTTTACATGATTCAGCAAAAGCAGAAACAGAGTATCAAATTGCAATAAAAAATGATCCAACTAATCCCGGTTCGTACCATAGTCTCTATAATTTATATATTCAGGATAAAAACAATACTGCTGCGGTGAGTCTTTTGAAACAGGGTATACAAGCTATTCCAGGTTCGTTTGAATTTCAAGTCATGCTTGCTCGATACTATCGTGATGCAGGAAATATGACACTAGCGAAACAGTATTATGATCAGGCTATTAGTATTGCGCAAAAGCAACAAAACACGGTAGTGGTGACTGATTTACAGAGTGAAGAAATGCAATTGTCATCATCACATAATTAACATGTTTGATAAAACTTTTTGGAAAATGTTTTTTGGGTTTCTTGCTTTCCTTTCCGTGAGCTTGGTTATTTTGTTTGGGGTGAAGGTCTATCAACAAAAAAATATACAAATAACGAGTGGTAGCCTTGCTCGTCCGACACAGTAATCAATATGATAAAGCGAATATTGTTTTTTGTTATGTGCTGTGTAATAGCTGGTACGTCTGTACGAGCCGACGCTGTTCGATTGGTGTTTACTACGCAACCGCAAACAGTGGTACCTCATACACTATCGGGGCCATTGACAGTACAGATGCAAAATGGATCGGGGACGGCAGAGTCTAACACAGAGACGTTCGATCTCTCTTTTGTTTCGACATCGCAGAGGGGGAAGTTTGTCTCGAGTTCTGGAAAAACAATTTCCAAAACAATGTCCAAAGGGACAGCAAATCGAACACTCTATTATGCAGATGACACAATGGGTGTATATACATTGACCGTTACTGCAACTGGTCGTACAACTAAACAAAGTTTTTCTGCTACACAACGTATTACCATTAGCTCGACCACTCCACCTGTGCAACAAACACCAATTGTTCGGGCAACAACTCCGGTAGTAAAGACTATAAAGAAAGGCGTCGATGCTCACCCCACAGTGAGTCACATTGTGTCGCCAGTGACTATCCCTATCTCGACAACATCTGTATCGGACGTTTCGTCCGGAGCTATTTTGAGTCCTGCCATAACGTCAGTGGCAACCGTGTATGAAGGGAAGTCAGAGACTAGTTTGTTTGAAAGTTTACTTAATTGGCCTGACAAACTATGGAAATGGATACGAACTATTTTGTAACTTTGATGATGGAGTAATGTTGTATATGATTGACCGAGGTGGATATTTACTGTAGTATGGTGCCTAATAAGGTCAGAGACAGTAAGCAGGCTTCATAGCCATGAGACTTACCGAGACATCTCACTTTTCCACTGGGTGGAAGGATCTTATGGTCGATTAATAAAAAATCAAAAGTCTGTAAAGTCTATAGAGTCGTCGCTCGGATTGAATGAATGTTAATAACATTCATTCACCGCTCGCTCAACTTTATACACTTTACAGACTGCATAAACTATTCAAAATGGCTATTACAAAAGAAAAAAAATCAGAAGTATTGGCGCAGTTAAAAAAGATTGTTGCTGATTCAGCATCACTCGTGTTCATTAACTTTCATGGTATGCCTGTATCTCAGACTCGCGAAGTCAGAAAAACATTGCGAGATAAAGGTGTAGGGTATTATGTTGCGAAAAAATCACTTGCAAAAAAGGCTCTTGTTGAAGCGGGGATAGAGGGGACCTTAGGTGACTTACCAGGTGAAATGGCATTGGTATATGGTAGTGATCTACTTGATCCTGCTCGCGAGGTGTATGAATTTCAGAAGAAGCTTGATAAGAAGATCAGTATTGTCGGAGGTGTGTTTGAGGGTCGGTTTATGAGTATGGCAGAGATGACCTCTGTGGCAAATATTCCAGGACTTCAGACGCTTCATGCTCAGTTCGTCAATCTTATCAATTCACCAATTCAGGGGTTAGTCATGGTGTTAAATGGTATTGCAGAAAAAAAGGTTTAAGCAGTTTATTAAAATTTAATCGAATACATAGTCAAAAGTCTATAAAGTCTATAAAGTCCATAAAGAAAAACGGAAACAAATTCCAACTTTATAGACTTTTGACTTTACGGACTTTATAGACTTTCAAATTTATGGAAGAAACAAAAGTAAGTACACCTGCGAAGTTTAAAGACATCGTAGAGGGAATTGAAAAAATGTCAGTAATTGATCTACACGAACTCGTTAAATTCTTAGAAGAAAAGTTTGGTGTATCTGCAGCAGCAGTTGCAGTTGCAGCTCCAGCAGGAGGCGCAGCGGCAGCAGAAGAGAAATCAAGTTTTGATGTCGAATTGACTGATGGCGGTGCAACAAAGATTGCTGTCATCAAGGCAATCAAGGAAGCACTTGGACTTGGATTGAAAGAAGCAAAGGATTTGGTGGATGCAGCACCATCAATGCTTAAGACTGGTATGAAGAAGGAGGAGGCGAATGGTCTTAAGGGTGCAGTTGAAGCAGCTGGGGGGAAAGTGACACTTAAATAAGTACTCTTATTTAAGTAGTCATCCTCGCGAAGGCGGGGATCCAGGCAACATCAATTCGGATCCTGGATTCCGGATACGTCCGAAGTATCGGCGTTCCGGAAAGACGAGAGAAAAAAGAAGAGCCGGTGGTCACGTATTGTGACCACCGGCTTTTTCGATTCCTCACGAAGTCCAGAACCTGTCTGTCGGCCCTCCGTGCCAGACAAAGACAGCACCGATTGCCAGTATAAAGACTGGTAGAAACAAAAAACCTAGAGCTATTCGCATGCGGATCCTCCCATCGAAAACCATATCACAAACGTCAAAAAAGACAACTTTGGTAATACTGCTTCCACCTGATACAATTCTCGCTTATGGTCCCGTTAGAGTTTTATCTATATAAGTTTTTAGTAGTATAGATTTTTACCATCGAGATCATGTAATTATTATAATGACTGTATTAAAACTCTAACTGGATGGAGACCTTATCAAAATTATTTGGGAGTGAAGCAAAAGTAAAAATTATCCGTCTGTTTCTCTTTGCCCCAGAGACGGTTTTTGATACACCAATTATTGCTGACAGAACAAAAGAAGATATTGCAAAAGTACGAAGAGAGATGACTGGTCTTGAAAAGATCGCTTTTGTTAAACGACGAGCAAAGTCAAATGGTAAGGGGGGCACCACACGTGGTTTTGTTCTCAATACCAATTTTGGGTATTTGGCGTCTCTCCAGGCTTTTTTGATTAATTCAAAACCACTCGAACAAAAAGAAATTATAAAGAAATTTTCTGCACTCGGTTCAATCAAGCTTATTGTTGTCGCTGGTATTTTTACCCATAATCCCGATAGTCGGGTCGATCTGTTGATCGTGGGAGATAATGTCAAAAAGGGGCCCTTAGAACACGTGATTAAAGATATGGAAGCAGAGATAGGTAAAGAGCTCCGGTATGCCTATTTTGGGACGGCTGATTTCCTGTATAGACTCAATATGTACGATAAGCTGGTCCGGGATATCCTGGATTATCCACATGAAAAGCTTGTGAATAAGCTTGCCCTTTTGTAGGCTATTTTGGTGTATAATAGCTATATTAAAAATTAATATAAATAGTATGATGGTACAAACATGGAGTGGTGTTCTGCAGGCTTCGTTCCTCAATTTGTGGGGAGGCATTGTAATGTTCATCCCTAATCTTGTTGTTGCGTTGATTATTGTCCTCATTGGTTGGGGTATTGGGGTGATTTTGGACAAAGCAATAATAAAGTTTTTTGAAATTATTAAATTTGATGAGGCATTGAAGAAAGCTGGATTTGAATCATTGGTAAGAAAAGCTGGACTCAAGCTAAATTCAGGAAAATTTATTGGTGGTTTGATCAAGATTTTTGTTGTTGTGGCGTTTCTTATCGCAAGCTTCGATGTGCTTGGATTGACACAGGTCACACAGTTCTTGAGTCAGGTTGTTCTTGGATACCTTCCAGAACTTATCATCGCTGTACTTATCCTTTTGGTTGGCGCAGTTGTCGGTGATGTTATGGGTCGAATTGTGACTGCGTCTTCAATGACTGCAGGACTCGCATCCTCAGCATTTTTGGGTAAGGTTGCCAAATGGGCAGTATGGGTTTTCTCTGCACTTGTCGCACTTTCTCAGATGGGAATTGCAGGAACATTTATCCAGACATTGTTTACTGGATTTGTAGTCGCAGTCTCACTTGCTCTCGGTCTATCATTTGGACTTGGGGGACAGGAGGCAGCAGCAGATGCTATCAAGAAGATTCGATCTGAGGTTTCAAGTAAGATGTAATTATAGGTATAAGGCAATAGGAAAACCGCTAGTGAAAACTAGTGGTTTTTCTGTTTAAAAATTCTAAATTAAAAATTAAAAATTGTCCTATTATCCCCATGTAATCCCCAATGGGGATCCATTTGACATAGGTGAAGCTTTCCTATAATATGACTCGTATCAGATATGTTAAAGATTCACTCAAATTTAGAGCGGTTCAGATAGCCCCTTTTTTGGGTGTTGTCTAGAAAACCGCTTTAAATAAGCGGTTTTCTAAAACCAAAGAGTGAATGTCAGAAATTCCCGAACTTTGACAACTTAATTCCGCCGTTTGTTTTGATTCCGCAAGGGGTCTTTTCGGACAGACAGGCGGACAAGAATGATTCTGTTATCTACTTAATATCAGGTAACAGAATGTGAATCGTGTGATTAGACTGATTGTAGGTCTGATCACACATAGATGACAATAGTATCCCGCCTCCATGTGGGGGGATGGGGTACAGTGGTTTTTAAATTTCCTAATGGGAAATTTAAGAGCATATGGTGGATGCCTAGACTTTAAAAGGCGATGAAAGACGCGGCTTGGTGGCGATATGCTCCGGGGAGGTACCTAGCAACCTTTGATCCGGAGATCTCTGAATGGGGAAACCCACTGGCTTCGGCCAGTACCGTGCAAATTATGTACGGAGCGCACCCAGGGAAGTAAAACATTTCAGTACCTGGAGGAATATAGAACAATAGTTATTGCGTAAGTAGCGGCGAGCGAAAACGCAAAAGCCCAAACCGGTGCATCACGTTGGACGTGATGCAGAATAACGAATCAAGAATTACGAATTTCGAATGGGACCCGTCTCATTCGTACATCGTGATTCGTACTTCGTACTTCTGCATCATGCGTAGCGTGATGCACCGGGGTTGTAAGACAGAAACGTCGTATTTATACGAGAGAAGTTACAAAATGATATGTTAATGGAACGCGCTGGAAAGCGCGACCCAAGAGGGTAATAGTCCCGTACATGAAAACATCATCATCTTCTTTGTTTTTGTTCTTGAGTACCTCGAGACACGTGTGGCTCGGGGGAATCTGCCGGAACTAACCGGTAAGGCTAAATACTTTTAAAGATCGATAGTGAACTAGTACCGTGAGGGAAAGGTGAAAAGCAGTCCGAGAGGACGATGAAATAAACCTGAAACCATATGCTTACAAGGAGTCGGAGGGGGTGTATCACGTTGGACGTGATGCAGAATAACGGATTAAGAATTACGAATTTCGAATGGGACCCGTCTCATTCGTACATCGTGATTCGTACTTCGTACTTCTGCATCATGCGTAGCGTGATGCA
>CAIQCQ010000037.1 GCA_903870365.1 uncultured bacterium
GAGTTCCCTAGGCGTCGCCTCGGGGAAACTATTAAAAAAGATGTTTGTTGGGGCGCGGGATTCGAAGAAGATGAGTGAAAAGAAACGAGAGGAAGTATTTGCAAAAATCAAAACTGCTCAAAAAGAAAAAATAGTGAGGTACATTGTCTTGCAAGAAAGCGCGAAGGTGATTGATACAAAGGGAATTAGCTGGGCGATAAAAAACTGTATTAAAAAAGGTCTCAAGAAGTTGGCTGTTGATCCACGGCAAACCCTCGTGCTACTTGATGGTAGTCTCAAAGCACCAGCGGAGTTTACACATCAAAAAACCATCATCAAAGGGGATGATAAAGAGATTGTCATCTCCCTCGCCAGTATTTGTGCCAAAGTCACACGCGATGTATATATGAAAAAACTAGCCAAAAAATATCCACACTATGGACTGGAAGTACATAAAGGGTATGGCACGAGGAAGCATAGAGAGGCTATGGCAAAATATGGAGTTTCTACTGTTCATCGGAGGTCGTTTTGTAAGAAATTAGTTTAATTTCGAATTTTGAATTTTGAATTTCGAAACAATGATTAAATAACTCAATTTAAAAATTAAAACATTGGAAATTATTTAAAAATAAGAGCAGGAGTACCTCTCATATTTTGACGGCATTCGGACGATATGAAAGCAGTAACTTTCATCCGCTCCTCATTTGTCAAAATTAAAAATTCTAAATTAAAAATTAGGGATATTTGGGTATCACTACTGTGTCTTGCTCTGTATTGCGTAATTTACCCCTAAATGTTATAGTACCTCCCATATGGTAGTACGAATGAGACACACGCGGGCACACCGCGATAATAGACGATCACATCACGGTTTGGAGAACCCGTCTGTTACTGTGGACGTCAAATCAGGTGTTCCACACTTGCGACATCGAGCATCCCTTGTGACTGGTGAGTATCGTGGCCGAAAGGTGATAGATGTCACTGCAAAACTTGATAAACGAGCAAAAAAGGCAAGTGAGAAAAAAGCGGAGGGACGGTAGAATAGAAGTTAGAATAAAGAATTACGAATTAAGAATGGGAGAGATCCTGTTCTTTTTTGATCTTAATCATTCGTAATTCGTACATCGTAATTCTCACATCGACTTTTCAGTGGATACTCCATTTGCATCCTACACGTTCTCGGCATACAATATACACATACGTATTACATACACGCATGGCAAACCGGCACCTTTCCAGATCAATCGTTTTACAAACACTCTATGAATGGGATTTTCGATCTCTCGATACATCCGCATGCGACATTGCGTTCAAACGAAACGTCACAGAGTTTGGAGCGGGTACTGGTGACATGCCTTTTATGGAAACACTCCTCGGTGGTGTTGTGGAAAAATCAAAAGATCTCGATCTCATTATTGAAAAAGTTGCGCCAGACTGGCCAATAGACAAGATCAGTGTGATGGATAGAAACATTCTCCGACTTGGGCTGTACGAGCTCCTTTTTGCTGACCGAGCTCAGGTCCCTCCAAAGGTGGCTATCAACGAAGCCATCGAACTTGCTAAAACTTTTGGTTCAGAAACCTCGAGTAAATTTGTAAACGGCGTGCTCGGTGCGGTGTACAAAGAAATAGGGGAGGTGGGCAAGGATGAGACAGGCAAGGAACGCAAGAAAGTCCCACAGACGGTGACCACAGAGTACCTCGGTGGGGCAGTCATTTATGCAAAAGTTGAGAACGATATTCATGTCGCGTTGGTCCATGACGTGTTTGGTCGCTGGACCTTGTCCAAGGGACATATTGACCTGGGTGCGACAGCTGACATGACACCGGAACAAATAGAGGCAAAGATTCAGACAGAAGTAGCCAAAGCGATCAAGGATGAACTGTCTATTGATGTAGATGTGCAGGATAAACTGGGGGTCAATGAATATGGGACCTATCACCCTGAGCGTGGTAAATTGCGCAAGAATGTCACGTACTATTTGGTAGAAAGCCCGTTTGTGGACTTGAAATTGGTCAAATCTGGAGGGCTGGATGATGCACGATGGTTTAAATTGTCTGAGATATTGGATTTGAATTTTTATAATGATATCCTTCCACTTATAACAAAGGCAGTAAATATCTTACTTAAAAAGTAATTTTCCCCTCTGTCATTCCGTGCTAGACCCGGAATCTACTGGTTTATAGTAATTCTCATTAGGTGGATTCCGGCTCAAGGCCGGAATGACAGATGGAGATGGATTCCCGTCTGCACGGGAATGACGGGGAAGATATAAATACAAAATTCGCCCTTCACGAATTTTGTGCCGTGAGGGCGGGAAATTTTCCATCAAATTCTGGAAGGGGGATAATAGAAATGACGTGTAATCCTACGTGAATGGTAGAGTTATCAGTAACTTGTAATCCGATTTTGTGTTTCGGGATACCTGACTCAACCAGTTTTTCAAAAACTTCTTGCTGTGCAATTTTTTTGTTACTTGTGTTGATGTGGCCCAAAATGTATGAGCCTCGACCAGGTGTCTCAATGCTTACAATAAAAATCATTACCGCTCCTACCGATAATGTAACATTAATATTTATATTCTGTCAACTTTGCCAAGATGGGCTAAAAATGGTAGTATGCTATCGAAGCTAGAGAATTGAATCTAGAAGTCAGAATGGGATTTTTCCTTTTCTTGCTTCTGGTTTCCAACTCTTTTCTCTCGCTTTTGTTTTTATTAGTAGATTAGTATAATTCGTAGATTAGCGCGCCAAAAATATATGAAAGATTTTAATGAATTTGAACAAAAAATCGGTATTACTTTTACTGATAAAGCACTTCTCAAACAAGCCTTTACTCACCGCTCATATATCAACGAAAATCGTGGGTCGGGTTTGTCGCACAACGAACGACTCGAATTCCTTGGTGACGCCGTACTCGAACTCGTCATCACAGATTTCTTGTATCGAGAATATCCTGCCAAGGACGAGGGTACACTGACTTCATATCGTTCAGCTTTGGTCAATGCCACGACGTGTTCTGATATCGCACTGACTTTGTCTGTCGGTGACTTTCTCCTACTTTCAAAAGGTGAAGCAAAGGATACTGGTCGCGCACGTCAGTACATCCTGGCCAATGCACTCGAAGCTATTATCGGAGCGATCTACCTAGACCAAGGATATGCCGGAGCAAAAGGATTTATCGAACAGTATATTACTCCATTGATTGAAAAGATTATGAATGAAGGCTTGCACATCGATGCAAAAAGTTTGTTCCAAGAAAAAGCTCAAGAGTTTGACGGTGCGACCCCTGCCTACAAGACAGTCAAGGAGACGGGACCAGATCATGACAAACAGTTTACAGTGGCGGTGTTTGTGGGTAGTGAAAAAGTGGCAGAGGGTAGTGGGGCGAGTAAGCAGGATGCGGAACAGGCTGCCGCCCGCTCTGCGCTTGAGGTACGTGGGTGGAAAGTGTAGTCCTCCATCATTCCGGCCCACGAGCCGGAATCTACCCGTTTAGTGTTTATATGAAGGTGCATTGGTGGATAAGGGAACACTTATATCTGGAGTACCCCTCAGATGCTCCGGATCCCCAGTAGTAGAGCAAAGCTCACTACGGGGCAGACAAGTCCGGAATGACGGGAGAAAAATTAGTACTTGAAATTCATACATGAAAGTAGTAATGTTTCTGCAGGAGGCTAAGGCCTATGACAGACCAAACAGCACAAAAAAGGTGTGGCGTACACCTGATATGAAGGAACTGGACATGCACGAGACTATGTCGAGTTCTGAGGGTGAAAAAGGAGACAGAAGTCTCCAGGACGACGTGTCTTGAACAACAAGGGGTGGCGCGGAGACGCCACCCTTTTACGTACTTGAAGTTTTTAAAGGGAAGTGGTAGATTTTTTGTAGGAGGTGAGTTATATGGAAGCAGGAAATCATGAGGGGTTGGATCTTTTTCCTACTGGGCAACCTGTCTACCGGTTTGGAGAGGATATTGATTTCGGTCCACATGGGGTGGTCCTTACAGGAGATCAAAAAGCCATGGTCGAAGTGGACATGTCCATTGAGTTAGACGGAGATGGTGAAATGGTTTTGAGTGAAGACCTGAGAGAAAGAGAACGTAGGAACAGAGAAAAAAATCCTCCTACTTCCGCAAAACCCTTTAAGGGTCGTGTTATCTTTCCCCGGCGGCGGAATCAGCGGAGATAATTGGGAAAACAAAGGGCGACACAGCGAGTCGCCCTTTTTCGTATCCAAATCTTTCATGGTAAGATTGAGGGGAATGTATCCCGTTAGAGTTTTATCTATAGGGTTATTGTAGTGGAAATATATTTTTCTCACGGAGACTATTTAGTTATTAAAATTATCGAATTAAAACTCTAACGGGATGTATTTAAAAAGTATCGAAATTTCTGGATTCAAATCATTTGCCAAAAAGGTGGAGTTGGATTTTGCATCCAAAGTATCGGCTATTGTCGGGCCAAATGGGTCCGGTAAGTCAAACATTGCCGAGTCATTTCGTTTTGTGCTCGGTGAACAGTCCATCAAGTCACTACGTGGAAAACGTGGTGAGGATTTGATCTGGAATGGTTCGCAGGAAATCCCTCGGTCCGGCAAGGCCAGTGTCAAAGTAACTTTTGATAATACCAGTCGGTTTTTGGATATTGATTTTGATACCGTGACACTGGAGCGAGCAGTCCACCGTGATGGGGTCAATGAATATTTTCTCAACGGGTCACTCGTGCGCCTCAAGGATATTATCGAGCTACTTGCTGGTGCCCACATTGGTTCATCTGGTCACCATATCATTTCCCAGGGTGAAGCAGATCGAATCTTGAACGCCAGCGTCAAAGAACGCAAGACTATGATCGAGGAAGCACTTGGTTTGAAAGTGTATCAATACAAAAAGATTGAGAGTTTAAAAAAGCTCGACAAGACAAAAGAAAATATTGGTCAGGTAGAAAGTTTGCGACGTGAGATCGCTCCGCATATTCGTTTTTTGAAAAAGCAGGTAGAGAAAGTGGAAAAGGCCGCAGCCATGAAAGTAGAGTTGGTGGAAATGGCCAAGGAATATTTTGCTGTGGAGGGTGCATATATAGGAAAGATGAAGCTAGAGACGCTAGAATCTAGAAGCTTGATAGAGAAAAAACTAGAGGATGCGAGAAGGGAAGTTGCACATGCAAAAGAAGTGTTAAGTAAGGCAGAGACACGAGACGTTCGTTCAGATGAACTGCTGCGTATTGAAACAGACTTACGTCAGGTTAGAAAACACAAAGACGATGCCTCTCGTGAGCGAGGGCGTGTTGAGGGTGAGCTCGCAAGTTCTGCCCGCATGTTGAAACGACAAGAAGAGATGACACAGTCGACCGAGTGGAAAACCGTAGAGATGCAAGCGGTGGAGGGCCTGCGTGACGACGTGTTGCGATACGTTGATACGATCGAACGATCACAGGATCCTGTCGAGGTCAAAAAAGCAGTGGACGCCATCCGAGCTCTTTTCAGTGCGTTTGTTGATATGCGTAAGGATACGGTGGACAACGGTGCCATCAAGGATATTCAGCTCGAGATCGAACGGTTGAGTGTGGAACGAGAAAAAGTAGAAAAGGTTATTGCGCAGTTTAGTCTCGAAGAAAAAAAGATGGAAGCGTCCTATGCCAGTTTGCAACACAATATAGAACAAGAAAAAGAAACAGATCGTAATGCCGAGAAAAAACTCTTTCAGTCCATGAGTGATGAAAAGGTGTTGATCTCTGAACTGCATGCAGTCTCTACACAAGAGGATGCGTTGCGTGTAGTAGAAGAAGAGTACAAGCGTGATGTCGGTGAAATATCAGTCATGGTAGGACAGAGTATGATGATAGATACGCAAGTGTCGAAGACTGTCTTCGACACGCACCAAACACGGGAACAACAAAAAGAGTTACGCCAGAAAATAGAAAAGATCAAAATCCGTTTAGAGGATTCTGGTGGTGCTGGTGGGGCAGAAGTACTCAAAGAATACAACGAGGCTATGGAGCGTGATCAGTTTTTGGAAAAGGAACTGACTGACTTGAGTATGTCTGCTGGATCGCTCACTACATTGATCGCCGAGCTTGATGAAAAGATCACCGAGGAGTTTGCCACTGGTTTAGAAAAGATCAACACACAGTTCCAGGAATTTTTTGCATTGATGTTTGGAGGTGGTGACGCAAAATTGTCTGTCCTCAAAAGTGTTAAAAAGAAGAAAAGTGATACAGATGATTTAATGGGATTGATGGATGATGAAGAACTTGCCCCGCGAAGCGAAAGCGAAGTGGGGGAGGAAGACGGTGGTATTGATATCGCTGTATCTTTGCCACGCAAGAAGATAAAAGGTTTGATACAACTCTCCGGTGGGGAACGTGCACTGACCTCCATCGCCCTGCTGTTTGCACTCTCACAGGTCAACCCACCACCATTTATCATCCTGGATGAGACTGATGCAGCACTTGATGAAGCCAACTCTAAAAAGTATGGAGATATGATCGAAACACTATCCAAGTTCTCTCAGCTTATCGTCATCACTCACAACCGTGAGACTATGTCTCGTGCTGGTGTGTTGTATGGTGTGACCATGGGGTCAGGGAGTGTGTCTAAAATCTTGAGTATTGCGTTTGAGGAGGCTGTTGCTGTAGCTAAGTAGGCGCACCAATCTGCGAATTATACTAATCTACGAATAAGATTACTGATACATATCGTGATTACCAACCATGAGTAAAACAATTTCTGTTTTTGATTCATACATAAAAACTACTCTTGTTTTGTAATTCACTGAAAAACTAAAATATCCAGACAACTTTCCGTGAAGTTTATGAACTTTCAATGATGTATGATTTTTCTTATCTTTTAAGAGTTCACTTTTTTCAAGTATTTCCTGACATAGCCCAGGTTCTAGTTTTTGTATCAACCGAGCAAAGGATGCTTTAAAATAGACTTTGATCATTGTATTACTTGAATTTTTTCATCAATGTACGGAGGTCACCTTTTATTGTTGGTTCTTTTTCAGCACGTAGCACAGCTTCTACTGCTTCGTCGTCTGACATTTGGCGGAGGGCTTTGCGGACGACATCGGCTTTGTTTGCAGCACGACCACTCTTCACCATTCTATCGATGAATTCGTCGAGCTCAGCTGGAACGGGGACTGATAGTGTAGACATAATTTGTTATCTAGAATCTTTAGGTTTCTAGTATATGATAAATTAATATGATAATATCATATACTTTCATGTACAATTCGTCAATGTATTTACAATTTATATAAAAAAGAGTAGAAATATGGTGGGAGGTGCACCATGTATCTTAAGGTGAGGCGGGGTAGTTTTGAAGAAGAACAGGGAAAAACTGAGGAGGTACGGAAAGATTTGATCCAGTTTTTATCGCACGATACATCGTCGACGCGTGCTCAGTTTGTTAAGATGCTGAGAGAGCGAGCTGACATGATCGAGTTGAGTCGAAGACAGGATCGTTTTTTTGAAGTTAACAGTACAGAACAACAACGGCCGGAGTGATAAACTCCGGCCTTTAAATTTACCCAACAATCATATAATCCAACATTTTCTTTTCGAGATCAGCGGACACCACCTTAAAAGTCACCGTATCACCAAGCGTAATCTTCTTACCCGTCTTTTCACCACTCATACAATATGTTTTTGGATTGAACGAGAAAAAGTCATTGAACGTATTACCGATCTCTTTGACCTTTGCCATACCTTCACATTTGGTTTCTTTTTCTTCGATATAGACACCCCAGTCCGTCACTCCGGTGATCGTACCCTGGAAGGTTTCGCCAACATGACTCATCATGTACTCGACTTGTTTGTATTTGATACTATCCCGCTCTGCATTTGATGCTTGTTTTTCTCGTTCACTACATTCCATACAAATCTTTTCATACATAGCAAATTCATCTTGTTCGATCTTGCCACCTTTGAGTTCGCGTTCAAGGAAACGATGGACGAGGAGGTCAGGGTAACGACGGATGGGGGATGTAAAGTGTGCGTAATATTTAAAACCCAGTCCAAAGTGACCAATATTTTTGGTTGAGTAGACAGCCTTGGCCATAGACCGTAGGGTGGCAGTCTTGATCAGTTCTTCTTGTGGACTACCTTTGACCTGGCGGAGGAGGGTGTTGATATCCTTGGCAGTCACTTCGCCATTTTTGTTTTTCAAATCATACCCAAGAGCTTTGAGAAATATTGCCAGCTCCTCGATGCGCTCAGGATTTGGCATGTCGTGGATACGGTAGACACTCTGGCGGTCTGGTCCAGGTTTTTTGTTCTCGTCTTCTTGTGATTTAAAGACGTATTCGGCCACCTCGCGGTTGGCGAGGAGCATAAAGTCTTCGATCAGTTTGTTTGTGTCTTGGCGGACTTTGCGGTAGACAGACAGCGGCTTGCCGGTAGCGTCGAGCACAAATTTTACTTCATCACTTTCAAAATCAATCGCTCCATTTTCAAACTTTTGTTTTTCCATTACTTTACCTATCACGTTCAGTGTATTGAGCTCATCGTAAAACTCGCCCTTGCCGTCATCAAGTATTTTCTGAGCATCTTCGTAGGTAAAGCGTCGGTCAGAGTGGATGACCGTGCGGCCAAACCATTTTGATTTGATCTCGGCGTCCATGGTGATCTCAAACACAGCTGAAAAAGTATATTTGTCTTCATGAGCATTCAGCGAGCAGAGGTCATTACTGAGGATCTCTGGCAACATGGGGATGGTACGGTCGACCAGGTAGACAGACAGTGCACGTTTTTTGGCTTCGACATCGAGCAAGGTACCAGGGGTAACAAAATGTGACACATCAGCAATGTGGATACCGATCTCGTAGTTACCGTTGGGAAGTTTCTGGATAGAAAGGGCATCGTCAAAGTCCTTTGCGTCTGCTGGGTCAATGGTAAAGGTGGTGGTACTGCGCATATCGCGACGGTTCTTTGTTTCTGTAGCAATGACCTCTGGTCGAGACTGTTCGTGTTTTATTTTTTCCGCCTCTGCTTCGATACCATCAGGAAATGTGGTGCGAAAACCTTTTTCCAAGGCGATGGCGCGCATCTCTGTTTCGTTTTCTCCTGCGAGTCCAATGACTTCAACAATTTCTCCGAGAGGTTTTTCTGTATTTTCCGGCCAGTCAGTTACTTTGACGAGTACTTTTGTTCGAGTAGGGATGTTTTTGAGATCTGAGGTCTGAGATTTGAGATCAGAATTTGAATTTTTTTCGTTTCGTATCTCTTGTCTCGTATCTCTTATTTCAATCTCTACATACATCCGTCGGTCATCTGGTATGACATATCCAACGTCACTAATGCCCTGCGGATCTTTTTCGAGAAGTCCCACAAATTCCATTTTTGCACGTGACACAATGCGGACCACTTCTGCTTGGGGTCGGCCATAGAGCATCTCTGCACGTTTGGTGACCTCAACAGTGTCACCAGGAAAAGTATGCTTCAAGAATTCTTTTTGAATTTCCCAGCTTTCACCGTCACGGCCCTTGTCTGGCTCGGTGTTGAAATATCCTACTCCTTTGCCAGAGATAGAAATGGTACCGGTCAATATATTGTCTGTATCTTTCATTATGTGGAACTATAGCAGATTTTTGTAATTTTGGTAACAAAAACGGCGGCTCACGTGGGTGAGCCGCCTGGTTTGAGAACTGTGATGCCAGCGAGTACACACTCTTCTCGGGTGAGTTCGAGTGTATATGACGTTGTGAATGTATCTACCCGTTCAGGAGTTACTATTTCACGAAGAATTTTCATGATTGCATCCAGGTAGGCTTTGGTCTTTCGACCAAGACTACTAAGGAAAAAATCTATCAATTCAGCCTCAATTTTACCACCATGGACGATGATGCGTCCTCCTGGAGTCAGTGTACGAGGACATTGGAGAGCAAGTACAATATAGGCAGCTGCGGAATTCGCAAGGACAATTTTAAAAGAGAGGTTTTTTACCAGACCTTCTTTTCTAACAGTCTTTATAAAGTCCATCGCTGCAAGATAGTCTCCACCAGGGGAGTCTATAGTTACTTCTTGAGATCCTTTGCGTAAAGCAGTGAGGATGGTCTCAAGGCTTTCTTTTGTTACTTCTCGTTCAAAAAGCACTTTCCAACCTCCTTTAGATTAAGGTATAATGACAATGTATTCCTTTGGTATTATTACACTAATTATATAAGTATGTCAATAGAAGAATTTAAAGATCAAGAGTCACCTTTTTCTCAGGAAGATTTGGATACTGCAAAGAAAATGGTTGAAGAAGATGAAGTTTTAAGTAAGGATGAACGTGCAAATGAAATTGTTGCTAATGGTGGAAGATTGGAGGACGGTAGTTTTACTGGTGATATTGGAAATTGTTTAAGTAAGAGAAAAGACGCTATTCTTAATTGTA
>CAIQCQ010000038.1 GCA_903870365.1 uncultured bacterium
ATCCGAACTTTTGCTAGTATATCTCACACAAGGCGGGATTAGTTAATCGGTATAATAACAGTTTTCCAAACTGTGGTGGGGAGTTCGACTCTCCCGTCCCGCACAGAAAAAAATCGAAGATTTTTTGGTTGGCCCAGGACGGGAGAGTCGAACTCAGGGAAGGGGTCGGGAAACGGGAGTTTCCCGTGGAGGAAGGATTGGGAAAACCGTGGGTTTCCCAGATGTTCGACATCTCCCGTCTATGAAACTTATACTTGTATTAATTTTTGATGAAAAAATTTTGACTCGTGGGTGACACTCCCGTCACACTGCAAATCCGGCGGCTAGAAATTTTCGTAGCGACGGCGTAGGAAATTTCGGGGCCGACCCCTCCGTCCCGACACAAAAATTAAATTCAAAAAACCACCCTCAGGTGGTTTTTTGAATTTCTCTCGAGAGAAAAATTATTTAACAGCATCCTTCAAAGCCTTCGCTGCTCGAAACTTTGGTACTCGCATAGCTGCCACAGAGATAGACTCTCCTGTACGTGGATTTCGAGCCTGGCGTGCTGCTCGAGTCTTTGTAGAAAAGATACCAAGTCCTGCGATTGAAACTTCGCCGCCTTTCTTGAGTGTCGCAACGATGTGTTCAATCAAACCATCAACAATACCTTCGGCAGCAACTTTTGTGCCGCCAGTTTGAGTTTGTACCCATTCAGCTAGTGATGCTTTATTCATATGTTTGTATGTGTGTTAAATTACAGAACTTCCAAATTTCACCAATATAATTGCAATTGCGAACCTTACAGGTTCAGTACACCTTTTCGATATTTTATTTCGCTTTGCTCATAAAATATCTGAAGAAGGTCTTGCAAAGTGACGTCAGTCACTTCTCACTTGGAGAAAGTATGAAAGTTAATAGTAATCATAATTTACGAAACTCCTAAAAGAAGAAATTTCGTGTGATTTATAATGTAACGAACTACCTATCTACTATATGAGCATTATATACCAAGGGTTTTGAGGCGCAAGCACTTGACGGATGAGGTGGGGATAGGTTGAATTTTAGAAATTTCAGATTTGAGACAAGGTCGCTTATATGAGCAGGAGTACCTCTCATACATTGTCTTCGCTCGGACGATGTCAATGAGAGTACTCATTCACCCGCTCCTCGCTAGTCAATATAAAATTTAAAAATACGAGAAGCCGTACATGTCGTACAGTGACGAGCATTTTAAAATTTAAGCAGATGAGATTGTCCAAATATGGAATTTCTAACGTGCGTACTCGATCGTTCGCGATTCACGGATAACATTCACCTTAATTTCTCCAGGATATTTCAATTCATTTTCGATTCGTACGGCAATATCACGGGCCATATTCTTGGCTTCGAGGTCAGTCACCTCGCCTGGAGTAACAAAGACACGGATTTCACGACCTGCCTGAAGAGCATAGGCCTTTTCTACACCTTTAAAAGAAGTAGCGGTCGCTTCGAGGTCGGACAATCGTTTCAAGTAGTTCTCTACAGAATCACTGCGTGCTCCTGGACGTGAGCCAGAGATGGCATCAGCACACTGGACGATGATGGACTCCACTGTTTCATATGGATATTCCTCGTGATGAGCTTGCATCGCCTTGATAATATCCTCGTGCACCCCAAATTTTTGCAAAATACGACGACCAATTTCCACGTGTGTACCAGAGACTTCATGGTCGAGAGCTTTACCAATGTCGTGGAGGAGAGCGCCAGCTTTTGCCACAGCCACATTTGCGCCAAGTTCATCTGCCAACATGCCAGCGAGATGTGTCATCTCAACAGAGTGAGCGAGGACATTTTGCCCATAACTGGTTCGGAAATGTAAACGACCAAGGATAGAGATAACTTTTGGATCAAGATTCAAAATCCCTGTCTGATAAACAGCCTCTTCACCTTTTTCTTTGATTATTTTATTGATTTCACCCTGAGCCTTTTCTACCATTTCCTCTATTTTTGCTGGTTGAATACGACCATCCGCAATCAGTTTCTCCAGAGCTACCTTTGCCACCTGACGTCGAACAGGGTCAAACGACGAGATGGTAATAGATCCTGGGGTATCATCGACAATAACTTCCACACCGGTCACCCGTTCAAAAGCTTTAATGTTTCGGCCTTCACGACCAATAATCTTACCCTTGATCTCGTCAGACGGTAGGGGAACTGAAGTGGTCAGCATATCTGCAGTGACTGAATTTGAAAGTCGTTGAATGGTAGTGGCCAAAATATCCTGAGCCTTCTTGGTCAATTTTTCTTCGCCAGTGCGTTCAAGCTTTTGGATACGCGCCAAAATGTCATTTTCGTATTGTCGTTCAACGGTCGTCAAAATCTCTTGCTTGGCTTCTTCTGGTGAAAGTCCGGCTATTTTTTGCAAAGCTTTTTCTTTTTCCTCGGCCAATTTCTCTGCATCCTCACGAATTTTCTTGATTTCGACAACTCGTTCCTTGATGATCTCTACTTCTTTATCAATTTCTATTTGACGGTTATCCAAAAACTCCTCCTTTTTGATCAGGCGGTCTTCAGTCTTTTTGTTTTTTTCCTCTTTTTCTTTAGCCTCGTTGCGAGCAGTAGTAAGCAGCGTCTCTGCCTTATGTTCTGCAGCATCTAAAATCTGCTTTTCCTTACGTTCAGCCTCAAGCTGCATTTGCTTCAGCTCAAGTTCCATCGAACCTTTCTTGCCGAGAGAGATAATAAGGCGGAGATAGTACCCAAGACCAGCACCTACGAGTGTCGATACCCCGAGTAGCAGTACCACTATTTTTAATGTCATGTCGTTAAACTTTCGTTTGCGATTTTTGCAATGGAGAGAATGTTTTCAGAAATATGTTGAAGAATAAGGATGAATGGTGATTTTCTCAGTCTTTCTGTAATGTTCGTGTTGGTAATCTCTGTGTGGTCAAATCAAAACGGCAGTTAAATTAATTGAATATACAGTACTTGCCGTCACAGTGACGGAACCATGTACAAACACAATATACAAAAAAGTGGACGCTTTGTCCACTTTTTCTATTTTTAGAGTACTTTATCGACGATCCCGTATTTCTTTGCTTCTTCGGCAGACATGTAGAAGTCGCGATCCATATCCTTTTCAATCTTAGAAACTGATTGTCCTGTGTTTTTTGCCATGATTTTATTTAATATTTCTCGACTTTTCAATATGTGTCGTGCACTAATCTCAATATCACTGGCTTTACCTTCAGAACCACCACTTGGCTGGTGAATCATAACCTCTGCATTTGGTAAGATAAATCGTTTACCTTTTTCTCCTGCAGAAAGTAATATCGATGCCATAGACGCCGCCAAACCAACACAGACGGTTGATACAGGGTTTTTGATATGATTCATTGTATCCAAAATGGCCATGCCCGAGTGAATGTATCCACCAGGAGAGTTAATGTACAGAGAAATCTCCTTTTTTGAATCCTCTGACTGGAGGAATAGTAGCTGAGCAATAACAATGTTGGCCACATCATCATCAATCGGTCCGGCAAGAAAAATGATGTTTTCCTTCAACAAACGTGAGTAAATATCGTACGCTCGCTCGCCGTTCATTGTCTTTTCTATGACTGTAGGGATAAGGTATGACATCTGGTGTGAGTGTTATCTGGCAATGGTGAGAGTATACCAGAATTTTTGTAATAGTAAAATATAATAAAATTTGATAGCCTAAAGGAATGAGACTACACAGATTTTACCAGGACCAGCCGATCGATAGTGACATCATCAAGATTCTCGATGAAGAGCTTGTTCACCAATGGAAAAATGTGTTTCGCTATCTTGTTGGTGGACAAGTCATTATCTTCAATGGTGATGGCTATGATTATCTTTGTATGATTACTGAGCTCAATCGTAAATCAGCTCTCCTTTCAGTCATTAGCCGCAAAAATTCTGTTTTGTCAGAGAGAACTATTGGTATCATCATTTCCTTGATCAAAAAAGACAATATGGAGCTGATCATTCAAAAAGCGACTGAGCTTGGGGTAACTCACATTTTTCCAGTCATATCAGAGAGAAGTGAAAAGAAATCACTCAATATGGTGCGGGCACACAAAATTGCCGTTGAGGCATCGGAGCAATCTGGCAGGGGAGATGTACTGGAAATTGCAGAGGAAATCAGTCTTGAAGATCTTCTAGCCAATGATGTCCTCGATCAATTTGAAGGAAAAGTGGTCTTTCATCCACAAGGTGAGGTATTTCAACCTCTGTCGTACGATAAACAATCAGTCGTCATAGCCATCGGACCAGAAGGGGGGTTTTCTGATCGAGAACTCGTATTACTTGCCCAACATGATTTTAAACAATACTGTCTTGGCCCACGTACTCTCCGAGCAGAAACAGCGGCTATCGTCGGAGCGACACTAGTTGTGCTAGGTTAAATGAAAATGGATTCCAGCTCCGTCCAGAGTACAGGCCGTCTGGAATGACAAGAGGATATGAAAAAAAGATATTTTATAAAATCCAACTTTCAGATTTGAGGCAAGATCTAGGCATGAGAAGTGATGTTATCATTTCGCAAGACCCGTAGAGGTAACGAAAAAAGAATGCGAGGCGTATCGAGTATACGATGAGCATTCTTTTTTCTGTTTCCAACAATGATATTGCCCAAATATGGAAGTTCTATATATAGTTTACTTACTTGTTCTCTAGAAATTGAAACACCAGTTCATTGGTCAAAAAGTTATCCACGAACATCCGTACACGGAAACGATCCAAATTTTTATCATGAGAAAGAATTTGCTCCATTTCCTTTTTGATATCTTCCTCTTTTGGTTCAATCTTTTCTTCTCTGGCAATGTGGTGAAGGACGAGTTGAGCTTTAGCTCGCTTTTCTGCAGTTCCCTGCCACTCTTTACGTACCTCTTCTTCAGATTTTTTGATATGTTTCAAATATTCCTCATATGACACACCCGATCGAGCAATATCATCTTTGAACTGTGCCAACATCTTTTCAATCTCTGCATCAACAATAACTTGGGGAATTTCCAGAGTTGAGTCCTTAATAATTTCTCCCATAATATCTGTTCGTCTTTTATCTTTAGCTTTTGTTTCTTTCTCTCGAGACACACCCTCTTTAATCTGAGCTCGGAGTGCTTCTACAGTAGGGAAGCCACCAATTTCTTTGAGGAATGTCTCATCCACTTCTGGCAAGTCTTCATCTTTGATGTCGTCATGTGAGTGATCATGCTCTGACATACCAGGTTGCTGATGCATTCGGGTGTGTGCCACGTTTCGTCGAATGTCCAGGATAACTTCATCAATTTCTTTGTCCGTCACTTCCAGCTTCAAGCTTCTAGCTTCTAGCTTCTGACCCTTGGCTATCTTGCCATAATCAGCCAATTTCACCTCTGGAGCGACAGCTGTTTTTACCTTAAATTCCATGGGGTTACCTGGAGCAATCTTGGTAATAGTCACTTCTGGTCGACCAATCGCATCGATTTTTTCGTCTTCAAGAATATCGGGGTAAACTGTTTCAAGAGCGATCTGTCCAGCTTCTTCAAGTATCTTCATCTCACCCACCCGAGCCACAATCATATTTTCAGGTGCATTACCTTTACGAAAACCATCGATTTCAATAGTTTCTTTAATCTTAGAGATCGCCTTTTCTCGCATCTCAGCCATAATCTTTGCAGAAATCTCTGCGGTCATCTCCACTTCTTGCTTGGGAAGCTTGGTAACCTGTAGGTTTGTGTATTTTTTTGACATAGTGGAAACACTCTACCATAAGTTATGAAAATTGGAAAAAGTCACGATCACATACAAAAAATCCACCATCGGTGGATTTTTTGTATTATTCTTAATTCTTAATTCTTAATTCTTTTTTCTATCCCTTATAGTCCATTACTCAAACCAGTTGTTTGTGTCGCCTGTGTTTCATTTTGTAATGTACTGACACTATCATCCTGACTGACTGTCTGTATTTGTGTTGCTTGGATAGATGCGGCCATATCAGTGGTTGTTCCTGCAGATTCCATAGCTGACTGATTTTGCTGCTGTAGCTTGATGCGTTCACCCCAGAAATACAAACCACCAATGACAATAATAATGATGATAATGATCGTTGCAATCATGGATCCAGCACCTGGCTTCTTTGGTTCATTACTCATTTTCATTGGAGCTGGAGCTGGAGTCGGCTGCATTGGCGCTTGATTCATTCCTGCGGGTACTTGAGATGTGTTGTTATCCATAATTATTGTGTTGCTCGAGTTGTTGACGCATGTGTCTCAACTGAAGCATGATCATTAGCTTGTAATCCTTGTAAACTTTGTAATGCTTTTTCAATATCAGTCTGTGCAGTCTTTATCTGTGTTTCGGCGTCCTGTCCACTCATATGCATCGTTGTTGTAGCAGTCGTATCAAGGGGGGTAGTGGAAGAAATACTAGAAATAATAGACTTTATCGTATTCAAATCAATGGTTGCTTTACCTAGTGATGTCTTTGCATCTGCTGAAGCAGCCTCCGCTACTGTAGTTGCATTACCGGCTGCTTTAACTTTAGCAATACGAGTATCAAGTTTGTCTATAATTTTACCGAGTCGAATGATTGTTGCATTCACTTTGATCCACGCTACTCGAGCCATATTAGTCACCTGCATATTTTGTCGGGCCGTCTGCATATCCACATGAATATCTTTTCGTATTGCTTGTGTGGTACTTGCCAATTCCTTTCGATCATCTTGCATAAGCTGTGTGGTGCTAGCAAGTTTCTGTCGCAATGCCGCTGTAGTAGAAGCCATCCGTGGATGATCACCCCCCATCTCATTTTTGTCACCCACTCTCAATGGTTGCATCATAGGCTGTCGTGGAGGAGGTATTTGTCTGGTACCAGCATCTTCCGCAAAAGCTACTGCTGTACCAGCAAAAGCTACAATAGCTAAGCCAAGTGTATATATGGCGATTTTTTTTGACGTATGTTCGGGTATGTTTGTTTTCATAAATATATTTATTTTGTAAATCTGGTGTATACAACACACGTGTTGTATACGTACACGCATAGTATACAAGAAAATCCACCTCTCTCATATGAAAGAAGTGGATTTCTTACGTCTCTATTGAAAACCACGAACTTTCAGATTTGAGGCAAGATCTAGGCGAAAGCTGATTCAGACTCGGAGACGTATTAGACATACGGCGGAGAGGATGAATTGAGCTTTCAACAACGATGTTGCCCAAATATGGAAGTTCTATTGTTTACTTCACATACGCACCCACGCCTTTGTTAAACGCTTCAATGGCTTTATCCTTTCCATAAAATCCCTTAATCTCGACTTCTTTATTCTGAAGTTTTTTATATGTCAAAAAATAATGTTCCATTTCCTTGAGTGTATGCTTATTAATATCAGCTAAATCCTGGACATCATTCCATCGTGGATCGTCTACTGGTACTGCAATGATCTTGGCATCGGCTTCACCACTATCAATCATATCCATAATAGCCACTGGTCGAGCCTTTACAAGCAACCCAGGAAAAAGAGGGTAGGTGGTCAATAATACCACATCAAGAGCGTCACCATCTTCCCAGAGAGTCTGTGGGACAAAACCATAATCAAATGGAGTGGTCTGAGTGGTAAAATGCACTCGATCAAGAGCGATAAGACCGGTCTTTTTGTCTATTTCGTATTTATTGTGTGAACCTTTGTTAATTTCAACAATAACGTTCATCTCTTCGGCTGTTCCCGGGGCAATGTCTGTAAGTAAGTTCATATATTAGGCAATCGTCATGAGTAATACAGGCAATGGTACAAGAAAATATAAAAATTAACAATGTTTGTATATAAAAAAACTTCCCAGACAGTGTCTAGGAAGTTTTTTATCAAGAAAGTGGATTACTCAGCTTTTGTTTCTACTACTGGCTGACCAATGTCATCTGTTATTGTCGATTCAATTTTAGTTTCTTTCAAAGTTTTATATCCTTCTTCTGAATCAACCACTGCTTTTACTTCAGGAGTTGGAGCAACGACAACGTCGGGCATACCTTCAGACTGAATATCTATCTTCCACCCAGTCAACTTTGCTGCCAAACGCACGTTTTGACCACCCTTACCAATAGCCAGTGACTGCTGGTCTGGAGATACCTTGACTTTGGCCATCATACCCTGCTGATCTATTTCAATTGAAAGAATGTTTGCAGGAGAGAGAGCTTCTTCAATAAATTTCTTTGGATCTTCTGACCACTCGATAATATCGATCTTTTCACCACCAAGCTCTGACATGACTGTCGCCACACGCACACCACGCTGACCAACCATGGAACCAACAGGGTCAATATGTGAGTCTGTAGAGGCTACCGCGATCTTTGTACGAGATCCTGGTTCACGAGCAATAGATTTAACAATGACGGCACCTGAGGCAAGCTCAGGGGCTTCAGACAAGAAAAGTTTTTCCAAGAATTTTGGATGAGATCGAGATAATCGCAAGAATACACCTCGACCAGAGTCTTCAACACGGAAGAGGTATGCGCGAACACGTTCACCTTGAGCATATCGCTCGCCAGGGATCTGTTCTTCGTATGGGAGAATACCAGTAGCACGACCCATTTCTATATAGATATTGCCACGTTCAATACGCTGGACAGTACCTGTGACGATCTCGCCATCACGCTTGCCATATTCTGCCATAACAGAATCCTTTTCTGCTTCACGAATTTTCTGCATAATGACCTGCTTTGCAGTCTGTGCACTGATACGTCCATAGTCGCCCTTGTCTTCAAGAGGGAAGATCATTTCTTCACCCACCTTGGCGCCTTTTTTAATAAATTGTGCGTCTTCTACCAAGATATGATGTTCTGGGTTGTAGATTTCTTTTGCTTCGCCATTGTCCTGTAGGGGCATGTCCTCACCATCCTCTGGTAATTCCATGACAATAATTGAATCATCAGCGACGACTTTTACCTGATACATTTCCACCTTTCCTGAATTAATATCAAATTTAGCACGGATGATTTGTCCGCGTTTACCGTATTCTTTTTTGTAGGCAGTCGCCAAAGCAAGCTCGATCGCTTCGAGCACTTTTTCCTTGGCAATACCACGCTCTTCTTCGAGCTGGGTTAGAACACTATTGATTACTTTTAGATCAAACATATTGTTTATTTTATATTTTTAATTTCAAATCTGGATGAGATGTTAGGCGAAAGTGTAAAAAGACGAGGAGCCGTACACTGGTACGGTGACGAGAATTTTTATGCTTTCAACAACACAGATCGCCAGATTTGAAATTAAATTTGGTAAAAAAATGGCCCGCCTGTGAAGGCGAACATAACCCTCATATATTACAGCACTATACTTTTTTTGTCAAATCAAAATGTGTCGCACCTTATCCACAGGTGGATATACGAACACATGAATAAGAGTATAGAAATGCTATACTAAAGGTATGGCAAACTTCAAAGGAAAACATGATGCAATCGTTCTTCGTAAAAAGGGCTATAGTTACAGCCAGATAAAGACAGCTCTTGGAATAAGTAAGGGGACTCTGAGTGAGTGGTTACGTCCGTATCCACTTTCCCCAGAAAGAATAAAAGAATTACGGGACAATAGTCCTCAGAGAATAGAACGCTACAGGAATACCATGGCTCAAAAACGCCAGGCAAAACTTGACTCCGCCTTTAATAAAGCAAAGGGGGATATTAAAAAACTCTCAAAAAGAGAATTGTTTATCTTTGGTTTTGCGTTATATTGGGCAGAAGGTGGAAAAACAAGAGCAAGCTCGTTATCACTCGGAAATACAGATCCTGCAATGTTGAAAGTTTTTATACAATGGCTTACATTACTTGGAGTTCCCAAAAATAAACTACGTATTAAGCTTCATATGTATAAAGATATGGATCAAAAAAAGACAATTGCTTTTTGGAAACAAATATTGGGAGTAGGGGATGATCAATTTATCAAACCGTATATTAAAGATTCTCGTCTTACTGACCTGACATACAAAAATGGCTTTGGGCACGGCACATGTAATATCGTGTATGATAATACAGAAATGACACGTTACGTCTTGATGGGAATGAAATATATAGTAGAGTATCTAACGACATAAAAATGCACGCATAGCTCAGTTGGTAGAGCAGATGTCTTATACACATCAGGTCCTAGGTTCGAACCCTAGTGCGTGCACATGGCGAAATTTTCTCAAAAACTGGAACGATTGATTGATTTTGTGCAATTTACGCACGAATTTCAACAGGTGGTTCGCGTAGCGCGTATCCCATATGGCAATCGCATGGAAAATGATGCGGAACACAGCTACCAGCTAGCTATGGTAGCTTGGTTTTTAATTGACCAAGATAAACTCAAATTAAACAAAGAACTTTGTTTCATGTACGCACTTGCACATGATTTGGTGGAGGTGTATGCAGGGGATACTTTTGCATACGATAAAAAAGCAGTTTTATCAAAACATACGCGAGAAAAAGAATCACTAAAGAAGATAAAGGAACAGTTCTCTCATTTTAAAAGTCTTATACAGACAATAGAAAAATACGAAGAAAAATCTGATGCTGAGAGTACATTCATCTATGCGCTCGATAAAATATTACCTCCACTCCAATGCTACCTTGAAGACGGTGCTATTTGGAAAGAATACGGAATGTCACTACAAGATGTGATTGAAATGAAAAATAATAAAATCGCCACATCAAAAGATGTTAATACATACTGGGTTGAGCTCCTGGCAGAAATAACAAAACAAGAAAAGAAACTTTTTAAGAAACGGTAACTCCCTATTCACAGATCAGTGTGTTTACCTCGGAAATTCGTTTACCAACTCGTTTGAATCATAAAAACTTTTTGCGAGTGATCCAAAACTCCAGACTACTGTACCGAGGGGGATAGCTGCACCGCCAGACTGTGCGCCCATATGTGGGTGAGAATTAGCAAAGCCAATATTATACAGTGTGGCCACTACATCTGGTTTCTGTGAAATATCAAAGCCAGAAGTGAGCCACTGATGCTCAACTTGGTGAATATACAAACCAGCATAGAGATAACTGTAATAGTGATCATCTTGATTGGTCATGCGTGTAAAACGCTCTTGATTGATACTGGTAGATTGGAAATCCAATAAATGTTGGTATTGATTACCAAGATAAAATGGTGAGGTGGTGGCTGTGATATTTTTTTCAATATTGACTGCTGTCGCCTCCTTGATACCCATGACACCCCAAGAAAACTGGGTTTCACTACCCAGGATTTTGAGGGGAGCAAAAAACTTTTCATACGATGCGCGGTCATCGTAATAAAACCGAAGTTGTTCAGCAATCAGATTTTCTACAATTAACCGTGCCGGTACACCAGAGGTAGTTGCGGCACGGTTAATCACCACCTGATCTTTGAGGATAGCAGCCTTGAGAGTAAACCACTCGGGAGTATTATCCCATGAGTTCTGACTAGAGCTGTCTATAACACTGGCCATCTGACCTGCCACATTGTTTCCTCCATCCAAAAAAGCCTGGCGTTGATTGTCGATCATACCAGGGGTATTGGTCCAGCCGAGTCGTATGGCAATATAACCAGCAGTCAACACAAAACCAATAAGTGCAAAGAGCAACACGATCGCAATACCAATTATTTTCAAAATTTTTTTCATGAAATGGTTATACTCAAAGAGTTAGAGAAAAGTATATATACCACATTCTCCGCAATCACCCCTCTTTACGTGACCACAAATATATCATTCAAAGTGAATACTGCCTGCAGTTTTTTCAAGTTCAGATTTTAAAAGAGGATATTTTTTCAATTGAAAATCCTCTGCAATAATTTGTTTAGCTTCTTCGCGAGCAGCCTCAACCATCTTGAGATTTTGCAACGCGTCCATGGCTAAATCAGAAATGCCCCATTGTTTACCGCCGTACAGTTCACCTGCACCACGTTGTGACAGGTCAAACTCTGCCAACTCAAAACCATTTTTTGCTACACTCAAAGCCTTCAATCGAGCCACTGTTTTTGCCCCAGTACTCTCGGTAAAGACGTAACAATATGCTTGGTGGTTACTCCGAATCACTCGTCCTCGAAGTTGATGGAGTTGAGACAAACCAAATCGTTCAGCACCTTCGATAAGGATCATTGTTGCATTTGGTACATTAACCCCGACCTCCACTACTGATGTAGCCACCAAAATATCTGTCTTGTGATTCGTAAAGTCCAGCATATTTTTTTCTTTCTCTGAAGTAGTCATCTTGCTATGGAGGATGCCCACTTTCCAACGTGGAAAAACTTCGGTCTGTAGACGTTTGGCTTCTTCGGTCACTGATTTAGCGATGACAGCCATTTCTTTGGTTGGGTCGGCTTCATTGATACGTGGACAAATAATATAGAGCTGTCGACCCTCTTGTAACCCTTTTTCAATTTCTGTATATGTTGCCACACGGTCTTTTGGTAAGACAATTTTAGTAATGATTGGCTTTCGTCCGACTGGCATTTGATCAAGAATAGAAAGATCGAGGTCACCATAGAGTGTCAGTGACAATGTGCGGGGAATAGGGGTGGCGGTCATCGATAACAAGTGTGGCATATGGACCTGATTTTTCTGTGTCAGTTTTTGTCGTTGTGCTGTTCCAAAGCGATGTTGTTCATCAATAATAACAAAGGCTAAATGCTTGAAAATGACTGATTTGGAAATAAGCGCATGAGTACCTACCACAATAGGGATCTCACCATTTGCTACCCATTTAGACAGTTGAGCTTTAGAAACACTGGTCCATCCATTTTTATCTGATTTAGATGGGAATTTTTTACAGCCCGACCCAGTGATCAAACCGACTGCGATACCAGTACCACGAAAAAACTCTATAAAATTTTCAAATTGTTGTTTGGCCAAGATTTCTGTCGGGGCCATGTAGGCCACCTGGAGGTTACCAAAGTTTTGACCTGTCGGTCGTGATGTCACCACGGCAAACGTGGTGGCCGCAGCTACCGCTGTCTTGCCAGAACCAACGTCTCCTTCGAGTAAGCGTGACATGGGGTGACCCGAGCGAAAGTTAATCAGGATAGTTTCAATACTTTTTTGCTGGGCGTCGGTGGCTTTAAATGGAAAGTTTTTAATGAAACCATCAACAGATTTTTTGTCTGCAGTAATATCAAAACTTTTTTCCGCTTTCCATTGTGATTTTTCTTGTTGTTTACGTAGCTGAATAAAAAATATTTCCTGAAAGGCAAATCGTTTGCGGGCAGCCAGGGCATCACTTTCACGTTTTGGCGCGTGAATATATATCAGAGCATCAGACATACCTGGCAAATGATATTTGTCCAAAATCTCTTGGGGGATAGGATCGACCAATGTTTCCAACATGCCGCTTTTAAAAATACGTTCGATGTTGTGATAGATCCAATTTGATGTCAGACCACGACTTTCTGGATAGACTGGATACAACGCATGCTCTTCACCCTGGTCTCCAAATAGATTTTTACCCACAGCTAGTGGCACCTTGCCAGCAATTTCTATTTTTGGATTAGAAAAATAAATATCTCCTTTGCGATCAGAGACTTTTCCTTCAATACGCACGGTGGCACCCTCACGGATCATTTTTGCTAAATATGGTTGATTAAACCAGACGATTTTGACTCGACCAGTTTCATCAGTGACTGTTGCCTCGGCCATGGGAATTTTTTTCACAAAAGCTTTGCTCATCTTCAAACCAGTAATAGTGCCATACACCACGGCATCTTCGCCAACAGCAAGAGTGCCAATATTTTTTACTTCACTGGTATTACCGTAGCGCACAGGGAAGTGATACAGCAAATCTTCAACAGTTTTTATGCCAAGTTTATGTAAGGCTTTTTTCTGTGGCTCAATGGTACGAAAAGCTTGTTCAATAGGAGTGTTGGGATTCATGTAAATATTGTATGTTTTTAGATTTGAAATATATACTTGACAAAAAATTATACGAGTATATAATACACCCAGACTAGTTGCCAGGAGAGGCTTACGGAGAGGAATAGAAACTCACGTAAAAATCTTAGTGGCTGTCGTACGACATGTGGTCAGCTTCCCCCATTTTTAAAAAGAACACAAAAAACAAAACCAAAAAAAATAATCCCTTTAGGGGTGGGCCGCACTGCAGTGTGGCCCTTTTAATTTACACAAAATCTATTTTTTACTTTTGAAACCATCCCTTCTATTTCTAAACCATTCAAAATCTCTACAACCAAAGATTGTTCATACTTTGTCAGTTTTACAATTTTTTTCTCAGTCTGGGGTTTTTCCAAAATCAATCGCAATATTTCTGCACGTTTCTGACGATTGGAACCTACAAACTTTGACTGTTTTGTATGGTGCTTACTTTTATGATTTGGGTTTTTGATCTTAGTACTTTTTAAATAAGCTCCATAGTCAAACAATGCCCAATACCATTCTCGTGGGCCTGTCCCGTTAGAAGTAGGCTTTTTTTGAAAGCCGTTAGTTCTAATGGGATTTTTTGGTAAAGTTTTTTTAATCAGTGGCAAAATTTCTTTATCAGAGACCTTCACTTGATCAGTAAAATAAAAATGAATAAACACCGCACGAATATTTGTTTCAATCACCACAATAGGAATGTTCCATGCAAAAGCCAAGATATCTCCAGCAGTAGCCGGACCAATGCCGGGGAGGGAAATAAGTGCTTTCATATCACGTGGAAATTTTCCATCAAAATCAGCTACAATTTTCTCTGCACATTGTTTCAAATACATCCCTCGTCGGTTGTAGCCAAGTCCTTGCCATTCCAAGAGCACATCGCGTAAGGATGCTTGGGCCAAAGCCTGCGCGGTCGGAAATTTTTCTAAAAAACTTTTGTATTTTACCAACACTCGTGACACTTGCGTCTGCTGCAACATCACTTCTGAGACCAAAATCTTGTACGGGTCACGTGTTTTTCGCCAAGGTAGATCATGTCGACCAGATTCTCGGTAATAGCCCCAGATTATTTTTTTAAATTTCTTTTGATTCACTCCGCAAGCATAACAAAAACCACCACAGCAACAAAGACGTGGTGGTTTTTAAAAACTCTATAATTAATATTAACGTGTCAGTGCAATAGTCTGACTCAACTCTGACGCAGTGTTTGCCTCTGGTGCAGAGACGGTGATACGGCCAGTGGTGGCATCTTTGACCACCTTGTACCCAGTATCATACGTTGATCCATTCAGCGCCCTACCAACAGTTGGATCAATTGGTAACTCTGACATATATGTCGGCACCAAACAGCCACGGAGATCAACACCACCACTTGAAGCAATATCCTGAGCAGTAGTAGTAATATCATTAGCAGATGTACAACCAGCAGTGGTAGTAGCTGTACCAATAAACAAACCTTGATTGTCGGCCATACGCTGACCAATGGCATTTAAAATAGCTTCGACATTACTCTGACGCTGAGTATTGCGCGCTTGAGCAAACTGCCGACTCGGGTTAATAGCCACAATCACAATGGCTGCCAAAATAGCGATAATACCAATAACCACTAAAATCTCGATCAATGTAAAACCTTTTGATCTTTCCACCTGCTTCTCATTTCTACCAAAGAACAATTTTTTCATATAAATGATAAACATGAATAATACTTTAATCTTACAAAAAAATATTTTTACAGAAAAATTAAACTGTGGATTACAAGACCTACGCATTCGTTCAATTTCAAACTATTTTTGAAGCAGGATTCGCAAACGTACTGTCGTACGGTGGAGAATCATGCGTAAAAAATAGAAAGAAATTATACGAACCTGTGGCGAATTGCATATGAGTGCGCAGGTCTTGTATTAATTACTAGATGTCGCAACTGTCCAGGATTGAATAGTAATATTTTTTACTCCTGGCATCAGAGCAAACACTGGATTTTTAATAGTTGCAGTGACGACCATATTACTCCACACATCATGTGTATGAGCACTGGCTGTCACATATGCATTTTTTTGGTGATTGACCGTATCCTCGGCACTGTAGACAACCGAAACAATCGTGCACTGATCATCACCAACACTGACCACATCACCACCAGAAGCAGGTGCATACGTATAATTTTGAGCAATTCTCAACAGAGCCACGTTCCCACACGACTGAGCGAGCAGAGTACTTTGCGCCTGTAACTCATGATCCATCAAACCAAAGCGCGCCACAAATTGACTGCTACTGGCTGCAATAGACAATCCAATCAAGACAAGAGAAATGACAATAGCTGAAACGAGAGCAATGAATCCTTTATTATAATATATTCTATTCATACAAATCATTCCTATTCTATTCGTAATTCTTAATTCTTTCTATATTATTATTTCTTCAATTCTCTATGTTAGAATAACACCATGCCTCATTCAAAAGTTATTGCTACAGGTATCATGTGCTTGGCCGTGCTCGGCAGTATCATGATCTATACTAACAGAAACTATCTTTTCAATGGAAGAAAAGCTATCATCGGTGCGCCACAAGTCACAGTCGATACCACCGCAGGAACATCCATCAGTAACGACGACTGGAAAAAACTCCTCAACATCTCTGTGGCAAGTAGTGGCCCTATAGAAATTATTGGTCAACCAGCAACAACCGATGATACAAACAATATCACCGCCCAACTGTCTAAAAACTTTTTTACTCTCTACCTCCAAGACCAGAAAAATGGCGTGGCCATTGATCAAAACGAAGCAGACAAGATTGCTCAAGAGGCGATAAGTGGGATTAGTGTTCTACCAAATACCAAAACATACGGCACAAATGACATACGGATTACCGCTGACACGAGTACTGCCTCAAAAATACAATACGAGACGGCTATGGCCCACACACTGACAAACAGTACACTTCAAAACAAACAAAATGAAATTGCCATCCTATCTACGGCAACAAAAAGTCAAAACCAAACAGATTTAGATAAACTTGATCCAATCATTGCAGGATACCAAAAATTAATCCACGAGACACTACTCGTAACAGTACCTGCAGATAATGTTGGAACACATTTGGTCTATCTTAATGCACTTAGTGCAATACTTTCTGATATTAACGGTCTCAAACAACTACTCAATGATCCTGTCGCGGGATATGTCGCATTTACTTTGTATCAAAAAGACGTCACCAAACTTGGATTAGTGAGTAAAACAATGAATACATACTTTGGTCGCTAACATATACAAATAGATACACACTGTTTTCAACAGACATACGGGTAGATATTGCCTTTTTGTTATATACTTTAGTCAAAGTATGTCTTTTAGAAAAAATATCTTTCATAGAAAAAATTTTTCAAAAATCTTGTCAAGTTTTTTGATTATTGTACTACTCGTGCCGACAGTTTTTTTGGCTATTCCTGCAAAACAAGCTGATGCGATTTCTGGTATTGGTGATATCACGTTCGACCCTTCAAATTTTTTCCAAAACACCATCACTGCAATAGCAACCCCAGTCAGTGCAGGTGCCAACACAACCAGTGCAGTCCAACAAACATCTTTTAATCTGAAGGTCTTTCTCCTTGATGGTATCGCCACTGCTCTCGCTCGAGGTATCGTCCAGCAGATCACTGCTCAAGCCGTCAATTGGATCAATACAGGTTTTAATGGTAACCCAGCATTTATCACCGACCCAGGACAATTTTTCGAAAATATTGGCGACAAAACTGTGGTCAATGCCCTTGGTAGTAGTGCGGGATCAGCTGGTGGTACACTCCTCCGACAGATCTGTAGTCCATTTCAACCTCAAATCCGGTTGGCCCTGGTCACTCAGTACCTTCAGGACAGTAACAATCAGATCGGCCAGTGCTCTATTCAACAAAGTATTAAAAATTATGATGCATTTACTCAAAACTTTGAAAATGGTGGTTGGGAAGGTTGGTTTTCTGTCACCCAAAACATGCAGAACAACCCATATGGGGCATATATTGAAGCACAAAACAGCCTAACACTCAGTATTCAAAACCAAAATCAGAAATACCAGGACCAATTGACCCAGGGTAAAGGATTTTTGTCATATGAAAAATGTACCAATACCACTGCAGCAGGAAACAACAACCAAGATTTTGCTGACTGTATAAATAGCGGTGAAGACGAGGCTTACTGTACTGAAACATATCCCACAACACCAGATACCAATAGTTGTAAAACCGTCACTCCTGGCAGTGTCATCAGTGACCAACTTGGTAAAGTCCTTGGTTCAACAGTCGACGAACTCAATCTCACTAACTCTATCAATCAAGTGGTCAGTGCCCTCATGACACAAGGGATCAAGAGTATATTTGGTGGTATACAAGACGGTCTCCGTGGCCTCAGTGAATCTGGTCAAAACAACAATGCATCACTCGTTTCCCAACTCATGGCAGGATCATCAGCCTCAAACACACAAAATAGTTCTACATTAGCAGGTATACAGAGTAATGTACCAACTTCACTCAGTGGTTTGACCAGTGGCAGTGCAGACACTAGTGGCTTTCTCCCAAGTATTGATGAAGCAGCTATTCAAAATGAAATTAAACAACAAGCGGCCGCTCTCCAGGCTCAGGCCACAGCCAGTGCAAATGCAACAAGTACTGGTGTGGGTACAGTCAGTTCAAACACCGGCACCTGTACATATGTCACTGCAAAAAATGCACAAACCACCAGTACCACTATGTCACCTCCAGATTGTGCAAACGTTAATGGTACTTGGACACCAAACACCAGCACAACAAACAGTACAGGTGGCACTACATCGACCAGTGCATCCGTCTGTACTAACACCACCAACACTACACCGATCAATATCACCGGCATCCAGGGCTACAGTGCAGATACCAAAACATATACATCTACTATATATGCCAACAGTTACATGATTGTGTACGGTACTGGCTTTAACCCAGCCTGTGACACAGTGGCTGTGGGAAACACTGCATACACACCAACATATGTCAGTAGTACCCAACTCAATGTCCTGCTCGGGACAGCCACAGGTACAGTTGGTGTCCAAGTCTCATCTGCTTCGGCCAAATCAAATGCACTGCCGGTGACGATCCAGTAAACGAACACCTCACCCACTCACAATATTATGAAAAAGTTTATCACTAACATCACAAAAAAGTTTTCCTCCCCGCGCTTTTTGTCTGGGGTGTTGATGGTAGGGATGATGGTTGTTGTGTGTATGCCGATAGGTGTATATGCGGATCCATTGGGAACTTGTACTCTTGCGAGTGGCAACAATATGCCCAACCTCGTAACACTAACTGATTGTAATACTTTTCGTGCAGACGATATTAAAAATGGAAAAACTGGAGGTGGTTGGGTAGCAGATACAGGAGGAGCACAAGGTAATTCAGTCACCCCAGGAAATGCACCAAAACCGTCATCATCAATAATACAGGATGTTGCAGAAGGTGCCATAAACACAATCATAGGTAACTTACTTATAGTGGTGATGGCTCTTATATCAGGACTTCTTGGTCTTGCAGGTCTTGTTTTGGACTATGTTATAAAACTAAGTGTTACAGATCTTGCAAGTAATATTAATAGTATTGCCGGTATCAATGTAGCATGGAGACTCATTCGTGATCTATGTAACATGTCTTTTATATTTATTCTCCTCTACTACGCCATCATGATGGTATTTGGACAAAAAGATGCGCGTAAAATCATTGTGCCCATCATTATTGCCGCACTCCTCATTAATTTTAGTCTGTTTTTTACTAAAATAATTATTGATGCATCAAATATTATTACAGTGTCTTTTTATAATTCTATTTCTCAAGCAACAGGACCATCAATAGTTCTTGGAGTAAACAACACCAACACCTTTTCCGGGGCTTTTATGAAATCACTCAATCTAAGCAGTATATACTCTTCTAGTATAAAAGTTCCAGCAGGAAACTCTGGTGTATATATTACTCAAATTATCGGTAGTGCATTATTTATGCTAATTGCTTGTTTTATTTTTCTTGCAATGGCGGTTCTTTTTATCATTCGTTACCTCACATTTATTTTACTCCTTATCATGTCACCGTTCGGATATGTTGCTTCTGCTATTCCAGGATTAAACGGTCTTTCAAAAAAATATTGGGAGACACTCACAGGTCAAGCACTTTTTGCTCCGATATTTATGATTATGATTTGGATTACACTGACTTTGGCTAGTAGTTTTACAATGGCAACGGGAACAAGTGCAGCAAGTCTTGGTGCTGCTTTTTCCAACCCATCATCAACCACAATCGGAACAATGGTAAATTTCATTTTACTTGCAGGACTACTCATATATTCACTTATTATTTCAAAAAGCTATGCAACTCAGGGGGGAATTGTTAGTGGAAAAATAGTCGGGGCGGGAATGGGTATGGCTGGAGGGGCGTTGTTTGGAGGCGCTTCATACCTAGGCACACGTAGTTTTGGAAAACTTGGAACAATGGCGGCTAACAATGATAGCCTGCGAGAAGCTGCGAGTAAAAAAGGTGTTGCCGGATCCATGGCAAGACTTAGCCTTAAAACTGCTCAAACTGCACAATCATCGTCCTTTGATGCTCGAAATATATCCGGTTTTGGAAAAGCAACTGATTTTATAGGGGCTGGTAGTTTTGGTAAAAAGGGTAATGCTCCAAAAGGGTATAAGGGTGTGTTGGATGACAAACAAAAAGCTTACAACGAAGCGGATAAAAAACGTGCAGAGGGGCTAAAGGTGACTGACACAGTGGCTGATGAAGCAAAGAAAAAACTTGATAAAGAAAAAACACTTAAAGAAGAAAACGCCAAAAACTTAGACAATGAAATTGATCTTAAGAAGAAACAAAATAATGATTTAACTCAAGAAATCACAAATCTAGAAAAAGATTTGAAAAAGGCCGTTACCCCAAGAAAAAGAGCCCGAAACAAAGGAGAAATTTATAGACTACAGACAGTTTTAGAAGACAAAAGATCTACAATTTCAGAATCAAGAGAAAAATTAGCTCAAATAGAGAAAAATAAAACAAACTTGGATACCGATTTCAATGCTCGTGAAGATATTAAAAAACTTATAAAAGATTCTGGTGGAGATAAAGATAAAAAAATATCAAGTACAAGTGACGATAGAATAAATTCATATGCTAATACTGTTGGTGATCAAAAAACACGAAATTTTGTCATATTTAATCCTGAATTTAATAAAGAAAGAGCACGAAAGATACGTAAACTTGCAAAAACAAAATCAACAAAAGAAACACTTGAAGAGCTTCTCAAAGAAAATGGTGATATAAAAAAAGATGATAAAAAAGAAGAGACACCTGTAGCAGAACCAAAAACAACATAGACATGGATGAATCAACACAAGAGATAAAAGAATATATCGATAAACTCCCAAAACCACTCCAACAAGCGGTGCTTGGACAGGACTGGCACAAACGATTAGCTGAGATTAGTCAGAAATATTCACTACACCTGGACCAGATTTCATCACTGGAATACGAAGTGTTGTTTGTCATGATTGGTATGGAACCAGAAACAGATTTGGTGTCCAACATTCAAACAGAATTGGCAGTATCAAAAATCCTCGCTGAACAACTGGCAGGGGATATTAATGTGCGAATTTTTCAATTTATTATGAAGTCGTTGGAAGAAAAAACGCCAGAGAAAGTAGAAAGGTTTGTGGAGTCGAGTAACGAGATAAGAGATACAAATAAGGAGAAAGAAAATATACAAATACCCGAACAAGAAGATTTACCATCATTTCCACCTGTGGTGAGTGTACCAGCATCAGTGACTATACCGAGTCCACAAGTCATTGCGGTACCACAACAAACTATTCAAAAGGAAATTATTCCTATGGCTATGGAGACTCCACATCAAAAAATTACTGAACCACCAGTGAATTTGCCGGGGGAGGAAATAGTAGATGGAATAAAGAATGACGAATTAAGAATTACGAATAATGGGGAGGAGAACAGAATCTCGAATCTAGAAGCTGGAATTAAGAATGATGTTATTGAAAATACTGTTCCATTCGTAATTCGTAATTCTGACATCGTAATTCCACAAAAATCATCCCTCGCTGACACCAAACTCAACTCCATTGTTACCTCTACGAGTGAGACTGTGGTTAAAGAAACACCTGCTCCTACACCAATTGTAAAAAGTTATGCGAGTGATCCATATAGGGAAGCGATAGAATAAGGGAGTGAAGCTAGAATCTAGAAGATTGAAATACCTAGAATAGAGTAGGATGGATTCCGGATCCCTAGGTAGTAGAGTAAAACTCACTACGAGAAAAGCGAGTCTAGAATGATGAAAAGATGCAATGAAAAAAGAAATTCTGCCGATTCAAATTATTGAAAACAAAATATATATTATTCGTGGTCTAAAAGTTATGCTGGATAGTGATTTGGCACATCTCTATATGGTCAAACCTATTGCATTACGACAACAAGTTAAAAGAAACAAAGAAAGGTTTCCTGGTGACTTTGTATTCCAACTGACAAAAGAAGAGGCTCACATCCTGGTATCACAAAATGTGATACCTAATAGTCGCTACTTTGGGGGATCATTACCCTATGCATTCACTGAACATGGAGTTGCCATGCTCTCTTCTGTACTTAAAAGTAAGCGGGCAATAGAAATCAACATTTTGATCATCCGTGCTTTTGTAAAAATTCGTGAAATGTTGTCTGTCCACAAAGATATTGTTTCAGCCATTGAAAAACTGCAGCGAGAACAGGCTGATCAAAAAGGGCATATAATAGCCATCGTACAAGCAATCAATAAACTACTTGCACCACCAAAAGAAAAGAGGAAGAATACAATTGGTTTTCGGACGAGAGAGTAGTAACATATACCTATGCGTTTTCAAGTTCCACAATTTATTGAAATAGAGGACAAAGTTATTGGCCCACTAACCATCAAACAATTTGTTTACCTTGCTGGTGGTGCGGGCATGGCTTTTGTGGCATATACATTTCTCCCTGGATTTATCGCTCTGTTTGTTATTGCGGGCATCATTGGTTTGGCTCTTGCTTTAGCTTTTTATAAAGTAAACAACAAACCATTCATTGATATGCTCGAGTCTGCGTTTGGTTTTTACACTGGAGAAAAACTATACATCTGGAAAAAAGTAGATAAAAAAATAATTCCAAAAGAACAAGCGACCGGACAAGAAGAACTTCGTGAGGTATACGTACCTCGTTTGTCAGATAGTAAATTAAAAGAATTGAGTTGGAGTTTAGATGTAAATGAAAATTTAGGAGGAGGGAAAGAGACAAGAGATAAGAGATAAGAGATACGAACAAAAAATATCCTACTCATTTTTCTTATTTCATATCTCTTATCTCAAATCTCATATCTCTATGTTATAATTTACCCACCATGGCCACTAGTGCTCCACAATCAAAAGCAACACAAGACTTTGTTCCCATCCAAGAAGTACGTGATGGCATCATCACCCTCAAAGACGGGTCTCTTCGTGCAATTCTCCTCGCTTCATCACTCAACTTTTCTCTCAAATCAGAAGACGAACGCAACGCGATCCTGTTTCAATTTCAAGATTTTCTCAACTCACTCGATTTTCCTGTCCAAATAGCTATCCAGTCACGTCGATTGGATATTCGACCATATATTGCACTACTCGAAGACCGCTACAAGGAGCAGGTCAATGACCTCATGAAGATACAAACTCAAGAGTACATTGAGTTCATCAAGAATTTTACTGAAAACACCAACATTATGACCAAAAGTTTTTTTGTTGTCGTACCATACACACCAGCTATTCTCAAAGGGGAGTCACTTACTAAATTTAATTTTCTTGGTAAACAAACCCAAAGCGAAAAAGCTTCACAAAAAACAGAAAGTTTCGAAGAAAACCGTACACAAATCGAGCAACGTCTCGGGGTTGTAGAACAAGGTCTCGTCAGCTCTGGTGTTCGTGTCGTCCGTCTTGGTACCGAAGAGGTGATCGAATTATTTTACAAGATTTTCAATCCTGGTGACACCGAAAAACCTATCAAATTGAGCTAGTAAGTTCAATTTGATAGGTTATAGAGATAAGAGATTTGAGAAATGAGATATGAAAAATCCATCTGATGAAAAAGAAACAATTAAAAAATTTTCTGATTTATCTGCATGGCAAGAGGGCCACCGTCTTGTAATTCAGGTATACACCATAACAAAATTTTTTCCTAAAGAAGAATTATTCGGAATTACAAACCAAATCAGAAGAGCTGTTGTTTCTATTACTTCAAATATTGCGGAGGGTTTTGGTAGAGGAACAAGTCAGGATAGAGTTCATTTTTATATTATAGCAATCGGATCACTTAATGAGGTGCAGAATCAGTTGCTTATATCAAAAGATATCGGTTATTTAAATCACACAGAATGGAATGAATTAGAAAAACAAGGTATCATTGTACACAAGATACTCAGTGGTTTGATTAGAAAATCCAAATCAAATCTCTTATCTCAAATCTCATAACTCTATTCACATGTCCCTACTCGATTTTTTAAAAAAGAAAGAACCTCTCCAGATCACCTCTATCCTGCCACAGGAAATATACGAGGCGGGCGCTTTGGAGTTGGCTGATGTTATCGCTCCATCAGCACTCAAAATCAGTCCAAAAGAACTCAACTTGGGTGAAAAAATCGTCCGATCGTTTTTTGTTATCTCATATCCACGATATCTCAATGAAAGTTGGTTTGCGCCGATCATTAATTTGGACAAAGTTTTTGATATTTCCATCTATATAGAGCCGATTGAAACAGCCGCTGCACTCAAATCCTTTCAGAAAAAAGTGGCCGAGGTGCAAAGTCAAATCATGACTCGAGAAGAAAAGGGTTTGGTCCGAAACCCCATGCTCGATACTGCATATCAAGACCTCGAGCAACTTCGTGACAATCTCCAGCAAGCCCAGGAGAAGCTTTTTAATGTTGGAGTGTATATCACTATGTATGGCGACAAGACAGAGGAGCTCGACAAAATCGAATCTGAAATCAAATCTATCCTCGAAGCCAAGCTCGTGTATGTCAAACCCGCTCTCTTTCAACAAGAGCAAGCCTTTAAAACTGTGATGCCTGTTGCGACCGATCTTCTTGGTGTCTATAGTAAACTTAATTCTTCACCCCTCTCATCACTCTTTCCTTTTATTTCTTTTGACCTGACTTCTGACAAAGGTATTTTGTACGGCGTCAACCGCCACAACTCATCCCTCGTCCTCTTTGATCGTTTTTCTTTGGAAAACTATAACTCTATTACCTTTGCAAAGTCTGGTTCCGGAAAATCATACGCTACCAAGCTGGAAATCTTGCGAACCCTCATGTTTGATACCTCGGTCATGGTTCTCGACCCAGAAAATGAATATGAGTACATGGCTGAAGCTGTTGGTGGACGACATTTCAATATCTCACTCAACTCTGAACACCACATCAACCCCTTTGACCTGCCAATACCGACAGAAGGTGAGTCCTTTGCCAATGTCTTACGATCAAACATCGTCAACCTTGTTGGACTCTTTCGTATTATGATGGGAGGTCTCACGCCAGAAGAAGATGCGATCATTGACCGAGCTATCACTGAAACATATGCACTAAAAGACATAACTGCTGATTCTGATTTTACCAACACCGAGCCACCACTCCTCTCTGATTTTGAATTGGTGCTCTCTGGTATGGAAGGGGGGGATTCACTGGCTCAACGATTGACAAAATACACCAAGGGTACTTGGGCTGGTTTTATCAACCGTCCCACAAACATCGACATCAACAAAAAGTTTGTAATTTTTTCTATCCGTGACATGGAAGACGAGCTCAAGCCGATCGCTATGTATATCATCATGCATTATATCTGGGCAGCTATCCGACGTGACTTGAAAAAACGTCTCCTCGTCATTGATGAAGCCTGGTGGATGATGAAATCAGAGGACACCGCATCATTCCTCTTGTCACTCGCAAAACGGGGCCGAAAATACTACCTTGGTGTAGCTACTATTACCCAAGACGTGGATGACTTTTTGAAGTCACCGTACGGTCTACCGATCATCACCAACTCATCTATCCAAGTCTTACTCAAACAATCACCATCATCTGTCGACAAACTACAGCAAACATTTAACCTGACAGACGAAGAAAAATATTTACTCCTCGAATCAGCTGTGGGGGAGGGTATATTCTTTGCTGGTCTCAAACATGTGGCAATCAAGATTATTGCCAGCTACACCGAAGATCAGATCATCACCTCTGATCCAAGCCAGATTTTGGCAATCAAGAAAGCGAAGATGGGATTGGCTAAGAGTTAAGAGATGTGAGACCTGAGAAACGATAGACATCATATATTTTTCTCTTTTCTCTTTTCTCATATCTCTATTCAACATGGCAGAACAACAATATCAAAAAAGGCCGTTACCCCAAGAAAAAGAGCCCGAAACAAAGGAGTTGAGTATTGGCAATTGGATGTTAAAAGGTTCTGTCGCTCTGTTTTTTGATACAACAGGAGCTTTGATAAATCTCCTACCTGTGGCAGGCCAAATTCTTGAAGAATTTAACGATCTATTTGCTGACGGAGTTTTTTTATTGTGGTTTACCCTTGATGGTGTCAAATACTCAAAAAACACTATGTTTGGTAGTTTTGTACTGAAATTTATACCTATATTAAATATGCTACCAGAATACACACTTATGATTATCATTATGTATATGAAATCAAAAAAAGACGCTGCGGTGAGAAAAACTGTCGGTGGTGGCAGTATTGCCCGTACCATTGCAAACCAAAACAAAAGTCCCAACGCATAGTGTGAACAAAAGACAAACACAACACTTTTCTTATGCTAAAATATAATTAATGAAATTTTTTTCTAAAACTTTTATTTTTTTTCTTATTCTAGCTTCAAGCTTGTTGCTTCCAGCTTCTATTCCTGCCCACGCCCAGCTCAATGTTGGTCTCAGTCCTGCTGATATTTCAACTGATGTCGAGCCAACAAATCCTGGACCATTTCAACAAATCAGTGTCACCATAGACAGTTATGCCACCGACCTCAATGGGGTCAGTATTTCCTGGGTAGTTAATGGAAAAAAGGTTGTCTCTGGTATTGGTAAAAAGGGTATCAGTCTGACCACCGGAGCCATTGGTAAACAAACCTCTATTAATATCACCATCGACTCTATTACCGGCACCATTACCAAAAACATCACCATTATCCCAGCCACAGTGGATATGATATGGGAAGCCAACACATATACTCCACCATTTTTTAAAGGTAAAGCCATCTTTAGTCCAGAAAGTGTGGTGACATTTGTAGCAATACCGCACCTCATACGAAACGGGGTAGAGGTCTCACCAAAAAATCTCATATACACATGGTCAAACAACGGCACTGTCCTCGGTAGTCAAAGTGGCTATGGTAAAAGTACCCTCAGTATCGCGGGCAGTATCATCCCACGACCCTTTGATATCACGGTAGAGGCTAGTGATCCGAACACAGGCTCTGTGGCCGACGGAGAGACTGTTTTGGCATCACAGACTCCTTTTGTACTCTTTTATAAAAATGATCCACTCTACGGAGTACAGTACGAACATGCACTGACTGGTGTTATTCCACTCACCACACAGGAAATGGAGATCACTGCAGTCCCATATTACTTTAGTGCTCGATCTATGTTTGATAATCTCCTTTCCTACAATTGGGAAATCAATGGTACACCGATCGGTGACGGTATAAACAGTCCGGACAAAGTCTTTCGCCGTACAGGCACAGCTGTTGGACAATCAAATGTTTCAGTGTCAACGACACAGAGTGCTACAATGTTTCAGACAGCCAACCAGGCAGTAACAATTGATTTTCAGAATAGTAGTACGCAAGTAGGGTTGTAGGAGAATAGAAATATGAATGAAGAATTATGATGCACAATAATAGAGACCTAGGGAAAATTAGGAATAAGAAAATATTATGAGAAAAAATACACAAAAAACTATTTTGAATATACTGCGGGTGACCATGATCAGTGCTTTTTTGTTTGCGAGTGCGACCTCGATCGCTATGGCGCAAGCACAAACGCCACAACCTTATACGGTATTAGCACCACTTCCGGGAACAACAATTGATGCAAATTGCACAGGTACAGCATGCACAAGTGATCTCTCTCATTATCTTCCCGGTATTTTTAATCTCATGATCGGTGTGGCGGCAGTGGCAGCCTTTGTCGCCATTACTATTGGTGGTTTTGAATATATGTTTACTGATGTTCCAGGGGTTAAAGCGAGTGCAAAAGGTATGGTGTCCAATGCCTTTTGGGGTCTTGGTTTTATTATTTTTGCTTATGCCATCCTCAATACCATCAACCCAGTGCTCCTCAAGGGAAGTTTGAATATTACTCCGCCAACAGTGGCAAGTGGTGGTGGACTAACCACAGGAACTGGTGGTGCCACAACAAATGTCGGTGGAAATATCGCTGGAGTTGCAATGACAACAGATCAACAGACAGCATCAGATGCTGTGAGAGCAGCTTTAAAATCCCAAAGTGGTGGAGTTGTTACGGCTTATGCAGATCCTTGTACAAGGGGTCAAACAACTGGTTGTGTTGATTTAAATGGATTAACACCATCAACCCAAAATGGTTTAGAATTATTGGGGAAAAATTGTGGTAGTGGATGTAAGGTTGTTATAAGTGGTGGTACCGAGGCGGGACACAGTACTGGATCAGATCACAATAAAGGTAACGGTGTTGATATTGAACCAAACGCACAACTTACAAACGCTGTAACAAATAATTTATCTAATGATCCTTCTATTTGTAAAGCGGGGGCAGGAGGAACTTGTAATGGCCTTGCAGCATGTAATAAATATACAACATCAGTTGGTGGACAGACTGCAACTTATCTTTGGGAACCCACAGGTTCAACGTGTGGAGGAAATGTTCCTTCATCAGCTCCTCATTGGCATGCAAGCTTTTAACTCATATGAAAAATATTCTTAAAATTTCAACTATTGTCCTCGGTATTATTGCAGTAGGGTTACTGTACTATTATTTCTTTTTCTTTAAAGCTAGTACACCGACAATCAACACATCGACAAAACCCAGTTCAACCAACTTCTTTCCTTTTGGTCAGGGTGGTACGACAGGTAACACAACTAAACCAAACACCAATACAAACCCCACCACTCAACAACTTCAGCAAGCGAGTAATTATCTCCAAAAACTTCGCCTCATTTCCAACGAACCCGTTGCTGGCGCCACATTCATCGAAAACAAAAATACAGTTATTATCCGTTACATAGAAAAAGCTACGGGACATATTTATGATGTCTCTACTAATTCTGCGACCATTAACCAAATTTCCAACACCACTTTACCAAAAATTCATGAGGCTTTCTTTACCGACCTTGGTCTTGGACTGATTGCTCGCTCTGTCGGAGATGATGGAGAAAGTATCCAGACTATTTATTCAAAACTACCAGCCAGTGTGGCCACAACTACGCAAAAAATAGCCTCAAGCAGTATACTCACACTAAACCCACTTGTTCTACAAACAAATATTCCTTTTTTGACCGTCTCTCCATCAACCAAAAATATCTTTTATACTCAAAAGAGTTTTGCTGGTAGTACTGGCATCATCGCCCTCTCAAACGGCACAAGTAAAAAACAAATCTGGAGTTCTCCGGTACGCAGTGTCTACCCACAATTTTCAGGGGAAAACACTGTCCTGGTCACGACCGCACCCAATGCATCCGTCTATGGCTATGCTTACTTGGTCAACACCAAAACGGGTGGAGTCAAAAACATTCTCGGTAATATCTATGACCTTTCCGTCTTTGCTAATACCACTGGTACTGATTTTGTATACTATACCAGTGCAAGTGGGGGACAATTCTTTCATTATGTTCTTGCAAATAGCTCCACCACCCCACTGACACCAACAACCTTCCCTGAGAAATGTGTCTTTGATACCTCAAGTAAAACATCACTCTATTGTGCAGTGCCAAATGATTCGCTCTCACAAAATTCGCTTGATAACTGGTATCTTGGACTGAACTCGTACTCTGACAGTATCTGGAAATATGACCTCAAAGCAGGAACCTCTCAAATGATCGAGGATCTTTCATCCAATGCTGGGCGAAATATTGACGTCATCAATATGCATATCAACACCGTTGGTTCACTCCTCCTGTTTCAAAGTAAGACAGATGGAAGTTTATGGAGTTTGAATGTGGGAGCGTAGAGAGGGTCTGCAGACAGAAGTTTGAAACTAGAAGTTAGAAAATTAAATTCCCTAGGTGACGCCTAGGGAATTTAATTATAAAAATGGGTGGATTGAGGGCTCAAGCCCGCAATGACGAAAAGGAATATTTTCTTATTTCGTCCCTCCGCGTACTCTCTTTCGAAAGTATAACTCCTGAAGAACAGTAAACACATTACTCGTCACCCAATACAGTGAAATTGCTGCTGAAATACTCCATGAAATAAAGAATACGAGCACAGGAAAAAAATATTTCATTTGTGTCTGGAAGGATTTCATCATTTCTGCAGTACTGTTTTTATCAGCACCTTTTCCCTCGAGATCTGCGGGTGTGGCATACTTTATCTGGAAAAATGTACTAATACCAGCAAGGAGAGCTAAAAAGACACTCTTTTGTGCAATATCAGAGATAAACAAAAAATTCATTGCAATATGCGCTGGAGCAGAAACAAAATGATACAGCTGTGTCATATCAACTTGGGGAAGTCCTGATTTCAAAAACACTCGGTAGAGGGCAATGATGATGGGGAGTTGAATGATAAGGACAAAAAAACCAGCAAATGGATTAATATTCTTTTCTTTATAGAGTTCAACTGTTTTTAATGTTTGTTGCTCTTTGTCTTCTTTGTATTTTTCTTTAATTACTCTTAGATCTTTCTCTATTTCCTTCATTTCCATCTGAGCGTAGGTAGCTCTCATGGCCAAAGGGAAGAGGACTAGTTTGACGATGATAGTAAATAAAATAACAACCAATCCAGCTCCAGCCCAAGGGAGAAGGTCAAAAAGGAAAATGAGACCATTATAGAGTGGTTGATAAAAAACAATAGTAAAAAATTGGGTAATCATGGTTACGAATTATATTGGTAAATATAATTCCCTTACTCGGACGATGTGAATAAGATTACTTATTCACCCGCTCCTCGATGGGAATTATACGAATAAGATAGAATACAAGAATAGGGGACTACATAATACCTGATTGTGTCAGTAATTGTAGCACCGTTCCATTAATTTCACTAAACGTACTTTTTTCAGCACCTTTTTTAAAACTATATACACCATAAAAACCAGGTTGTATTTTTATAAGGACTTTTGTGAGGGTATTGTACCCACGTCGACGGAGTCGATTACGATCAACAGCACTTTTTGCAACCTTTTTAGAGCACAAAAAAGAAAACTGACTTGGTGTTTGGTCTGTTTTCTTGTAGATATATAGGGAAAGAACAGGGGAATGATAGCTATACCCCCGACCAAGGGTCTTAAACTCGGTTTTACTGATTCTGAGGGTGCTTGGAAGCATAGATTTATACAGTCTATAAAGTCCTTAAAGTCAAAAGTTTGTAAAGTTAGGGAATTTATCTCTACTTTATAGACTTTATGGACTTGAGACTTTTAACTACTTTTCCGATGATACAGACAATGATTTTCGGCCTTTTCGGCGTCTCTGAAGAAGGGTTCGTCGGCCCCCAGCAGTCTTTGTACGAGCAAGAAAGCCGTGTGTAGTAGCTCGTTTTCGTTTTTTTGGATTATATGTGAATGACATAGTTTTTTTGGAAATGGCTAAATTTAGATGTAGTCCTAGGCGGGCAAGGAATTTGATTCCGAGCTGTACTACTCTCGTACAGTGAGGATCAAATTATCGTGGCCCAACAACGGAATACGCTAAATGTAGCCGTTTCCGCTTGTACACATATTATTAACACGAAATAAACTTTTTTACAACTTCCTTGTTTCGTCGACACCTATATAATATGTGATTGATAAAAAGAAATTTTAATTCACATGGAAGAAACAACTATCGATACAAAACAAATTTGGGATAAGGTACTCACTGAAATTGAGTTATCTATATCAAAACCAAATTTTAATACATGGTTTAAAGACACATATATCGCAAAATTTGATGATGGTAGTATTCTTTTATCAGTACCAAACAACTTTGTTGAAGAATGGCTTTCAAGTAAATTTCATACACTCATTCTTAAATCACTCCGTAATATTTCAACCACTATTCACTCACTTGAATATGTTATTACAAAAGAAGATACTCGAAAAAATTCATTAAAAGAAAAAACCATTCTCATTAACAAAGAACTTCCTCTTGAGGACTACTACATCAACAGGGAAGACAACCTCAATCCACGATATACATTTGATAATTTTATTGTTGGACCGTTTAATGAACTGGCACATGCTGCTGCACAAGGTGTTATTAAAAAACCAGGACTGACATACAACCCACTCTTTATTTATGGTAATACTGGCCATGGTAAGACTCATTTACTCCAGGCAATTGGAAACCATATAAAAAATAGTGGTAAAAAAGTCTTTTATATTACTTCGGAAAAATTTAGTCAGGAGTTGGTTAATGCCCTCCAGATGAATAAACCAAACTTTTTCAAAGAAAAGTATCGTAAATATGATGTGTTGATTATGGATGATATTCAGTTTATGTCTGGTAAAATAAAAACTCAAGAAGAACTCTTTCATCTCTTTAATCATCTATACGACAATAATAAACAGATTATTTTTTCTTCAGATAAACACCCAAGTTATATTCAAGATCTTGAGGAACGTCTCCGAAGTCGTTTTTCTGCGGGTATGGTAGTGGATATTCCTGCACCAGAAGCAGAATCTCGAGTAGCTATCATTAAATCAAAAATAGCTCAGGGTGGCACAAAGCTTTCTGAAGAAGTTATTAATTTTCTTGCATACTCTGTCACGGGAAACATTCGTGAACTTGAGGGTATTATCAACTCTATTGTCTGTCAGACTCAGTTAAAGGATCGTGAATTAAGTTTACATGAGATAAAAAACTTCATTAAAAGTAGTGCAAAACCAAAAAAGAATGTTTCTACAAAGGAAGTGGTTAAAACAGTAGCTGACTTCTACCATATAGAGGAAAATTTAATTTATGAAAAAACTCGAAAAAAAGAGATCATTAAACCTCGTCAGATTATTATGTATATCCTCCGTGAAGAATTTGCTATATCCTACCCAGCCATAGGGGAGAGATTAGGAGGTCGTGATCACACCACCGTCATGCATTCATGTGAGAAAATCAAGAATGATATTTTAAAAGATCAAAACTTATCTGCAGAAATCAACCAATTGCGCGCAATTCTTGTTTAGAGTACTCTATGGTTGTTTGTGGATATGTCTGGGGATAAGGTGTTGGGTAAAATGGGGATTGTATGGGTATAACCACAGGTATATAGTGGGGAGAATAATGGGATAGAAAAGAGAGGGTAAAAGAAGTTGGTCTTCTATTAACAACAGAACAAACTACTTTCTACAAAATACCTATATATTACATACTGTAAAACTTTATCCACATATCCACAGTCCTAATAGTAATAAATCTTTTAAAAAAATAAATTAATACAAATATTATGAAGATTGAATGTGTTAAAGAAAAATTGGTAAAAGTATTAGTTAAGGCAGAAAAGATTTCTGGTAAAAATACTACACTCCCCATCCTTTCATGTTTTCTTTTAAAAGCTGAGAAAGACTTTTTGGTTATTTCAGCAACCAACCTTGATCTCGGTATTGAAATATCACTTCCAGTAAAAGTAATTGAGCCTGGTCAGGTAGCTATACCTGCTCAAATATTTTCTCAATTTATTTCAAATATTTATAATGATAAAAATATTACTATTGAAACAGAAGGGAATAATGTAAAAATATCAACTGACCATACACATACCACTATCAAAACATTTTCAATTGATGATTTTCCAATACTCCCAAAAGTTGGAAAAGGGAATATGTTTACTCTTGCATCTCAGGATTTTTTGAAAGGTTTAAAGAGTGTGTACTATGCGGCATCAACATCAACCATCAAACCCACCCTCTCGAGCGTCTATATCTATCCAGATGAAGAGTTTTTAGTTTTTGCTGCCACAGACTCATTTCGGCTCGCAGAAAAGCGAATAAAGCTTAAAAAACAGACTGATTTTGGTCAAATTCTCCTTCCATTAAAGAATATTCCAGAAATTATCCGGGTCTTTGAGGATATACATGATGATATAGCGGTATCTATCGATACAAATCAAATTTCTTTTGAATATAATGGTATTTATCTCACTTCACGAGTAATTGATGGTGTGTTTCCTGATTATAAACAAATTATTCCAAAAGAATACAAAACTGAAGCAACAGTATTAAAATACGATTTAGTGAGTATTCTAAAAATGTCTAATATCTTTGCTGATAAATTTAGTCAGGTCTATATGTCTGTATCAGAAAAACCAAAATTATTTGAAATAAAAACAAAAAACGCTGATGTGGGAGAAAATGTCAGTCAACTTGATGCGGTAATTAAAGGGGAGAGTTTATCTATGAGTTTTAATTATAAATATATTATTGATTGTTTCCAATCAATTGATTCTGATTCAATTATCGTACAGTTTACTGATGCGAGTCGACCAATGGTGATACGAGGGGTGAGTGATAAGTCATATTTATACCTCGTCATGCCAATGAATAAATAGCGCTCGTTAGAGGGTTTTGAACAGCACTGATATTTTTCTGGTGAAAAATTCCTCTGCTCACTGGTCAAGAAAATGTAAGATTCGAAAGATCGACTTCTCGGCAAACTCGTCGTGACTACACTCCTCAGACAATGCCTCCAGTCTGCTTTCTCATCAACATTTTCTAACCAGCTCCGCAAGGCTTTCAAAACCCTCTAACTCGCTTTTGTGAAGGGGACTACTTATCAAAATTCGGGGTAGAATAAAGCATTCCTCTTTTTCTTATCTCGTAACTCATATCTCTAAACTCTATCCAGATGTTTAACATCGCCGATTATCTCAAAAGAACAGTTGGTATTATCGACAAGAATATTTTATATAAAAAGGAAATTGCCGATGTTATTACTAAACACACAGGTATTTCGAAAGACACCAATTTTTTTGAAATAAAAGATGGTGTCATGCGAACAACACTATCACCAATGGAAAAGGGGATATTGTTTATCAAAAAAGAAGCCATCCTTGCGGATTTAGCTTCTTTTGGAGTGAAAGAAATTAGATAAAATACCTTTATTTAATAGGTATTTTTAAATTTTAGAAGATGAAATCGGATAAAAAGACCAAAGCTTTTGTTGTTCAAGCTTAGTTATAGCCATGGGCAGTAGCCCAGGCTCTAACCCCATACTCCCAGTATTTAAACTGTGGATCCTGATTTGGATCAGCCGGCTGTGGTCCACGAGGATCGTCCTTGTTTACCCAATAGAGAATAGAGTGCACTCCACCTGTTAACGTCTCCTGAATCGAATTGTAGGGCATATTAGGGTCTGCTGTCTGTGACTGTGTAATATTTGAAATACCTCCTTGCCATTTACCACGCAAAACAGGTTTGAGATCATAAGAATTAGTGTCTTGAGGTTTGGTAAAGGTGTCAGTCGTTGGATACTTACTGACTATTTGATCCATAAAAGCTCGCCACATAGGCACAACAATCAAACCAGACACTTTATGTGCCATCGGAGTGTTGTCGTTGTTTCCAGCCCAGGTGCCAACCACTAGGTCTGGTGTATAGCCAATAACCCACGCATCTCGGTAGTCGTTGGTCGTACCAGTCTTGGCAGCGACATCACGACCAGGGAAGTAGAGTCCAGAGTTGGCACCATAGAGTGGTGTACGAGCGACATTATCAGAGAGGACGTCTGTAATTTCTCTGGAAACTTGTGGATCAAGCACTTGGTCACTCTTTGGCGCGTACTGTTCGAGGATATTTCCTTGTGCATCATCAATCTCGAGAATACTGGTGTATGGATTGCGCACACCATCGTCAGCAAAAACACCATATGCCGAAGTCATATCAAGCAGAGAGACTTCACCACCTCCCAGTACCAAGGTGAGGCCGTATTGGTTTGGATTACCAAGCGAGGTAATACCCATACTTTCAGCCAAGTCGATAGAATCTTGAACACCAGCGAGATACATCAGTTTGACTGAGGGCACGTTGATTGACTGAGCGAGGGCGTCTCGAGTGGTCATGGGACCACGAAAATTGTCGTCGTAGTTGACCGGTGCATAACAACCATTTTCACTGGTAAAATTATCAACCGCACATGTGGTTTGAAACTGAGTGGGAACGTCGAAGAGGACTGTGTCGGGTGTGTAGCCTTTAATATAGGCTTCAGCGTACACAAATGGTTTAAAGGCGGATCCTGGCTGACGGTGTGAGGTGGCCACATTAAACTGCCCATCTATTTCTGTATCAAAAAAATTTCGTGAACCAACCATGGTGAGGATTTGTCCAGTTTTTGGGTCAATAGCCACAAATGCATCATTGGAACCATTAAAGTTTTTCTCGTTTGAAGTGGCGTATTGTAATGCTACCGCTTCAGCTTTTTGTTCCATATCATAATCAAGAGTAGTGATCACTTTGAGACCACCATTTTGTAATACATCGTCACCATATTTTTGTTGGAGATAATTCATCACATACGTCACAAAATGGGGGGCTTTGATACCAGCGTCTGTTTTTGGAAGGAAGGACACGGTTTCTTTTTGGGCCTGTGTGTATTGATCCTGTGTAATATAGCCATTATTGAGCATTTCCTTTAAGACAACATTTTTACGAGCATCAAGATCTGCTTTGTGTGTGCCATATGGGGAATAGTACGATGGAGCTTGGGGCATAGAAGCAAGATATGCAGCTTGGGCAATATCCACATCAGACGCACTAATACCAAAATACGCTTCACTAGCTTCTTCGACACCATAGTTACTCCCACCATAGGGAATAGCATTGAGATATGTGTTAAAAATTTGATCTTTTGTCTCAGCTTTTTCTAATTTGAAAGAGAGGATAAGCTCTTTTAATTTACGAACAGGACTTTTGTCATTTGTGAGAAGAGTGTTTTTAACTACTTGTTGAGTAATAGTTGAACCACCCTGACTAAAAGAAAGGGAGGTGATGTTTACAAGGAGAGATCGAAGAATAGAAGTAAAAACAACGGCTCCATGAGTATAGAAATTTCTGTCTTCGATAGAGAGAGTGGCTTGTTTAATATACGGAGAAATATTTTCAAAAGGGATAACCGTCCTTTTTTTGTCTTGAAAGATATCGTACAAGACAATTTTCCCCGTACGATCGTATATTTTGGTAGATTGAGTAACTTGGGCTTGTTGAATACTGTCTATACTAGGGATTTTAATATTGGCAAGCCAAATAAGAATGATACCAATAAGGATGGCAAAAATACCACAAAGAAAAAGAAAAATATTTTTCCATCCTGTTAGAGTTTTTGGTAATGAACGTTTCATATATATAAAATTAAGAATGTGTGATTTTTTGGTGGCACAAAACTAAATATGCAAAACTCTAACAAGACCGACCCCACTTTTTGTATAACTTTTACCTTGAGAAATGTGCGTATGCATTAGAGTGGATTATACAGGTAAATGTGTTAGTATTCTAGTTACTATGGTTTTTTTCGGTGCAAAAAAAGTAAGTAAGGTGGATACTGATCCTCAAAAAATTGAGGAATTGTTAACTCGCGGAGTAGAAAATATTTTTCCAAATAAAGATTTTTTGAAAAAAAAGTTGTCTGAGGGTATACAAATGACTTTTTATTATGGTATTGATCCAACAGGACCAACTATTCATGTGGGACACCTCATTTCTATTCGGAAGCTTGCTCAACTACAAAAACTTGGACACAAAATAATTTTTTTAATTGGTGACTTTACTGCCATGATCGGTGATCCGACAGATAAAGTGGCAACTCGTAAAAAACTGTCTCGCAAGGAAGTGTTGTTAAATTGTAAAAATTATCAGAAACAGATTGCACACATTATTTCTTTTTCAGGTTCAAATAAAGCTCTTGTAAAATATAACTCTGAATGGTTGTCCAAAATGTCTTTCCAAGATGTTGTTGAACTTGCATCACATTTTACTGTACAGCAAATTCTTGAACGTGATATGTTTGAAAAACGTATTGAAGAAGGTAAGCCTGTATACATGCATGAGTTTTTATATCCGTTGATGCAGGGATATGATTCTGTTGCTATGGGTGTTGACGGTGAACTTGGTGGTAATGATCAAACATTTAACATGTTGGCGGGGCGCGACCTCATGAAAACTTTGCAAGGAAAAGAGAAGTTTGTGCTCGTTTCAAAACTATTGGTGGACCCAACTGGTAAGAAGATGGGGAAGAGCGAAGGAAATATGGTTGCACTCGATCAAACTCCAGAAGATATGTTTGGTAAGGTGATGAGTTGGTCTGATGGAATGATCGTACCCGCATATGAAATTGTGACAGATATTCCAATGAGTGAGATTGAAACAATTAAAAAAAATATCGAAGCTGGGGCAAATCCTCGAGATGCCAAGGTTGGATTGGCTCAGGAAATTGTCGCTATGTGTTTTGATGTGGACGCGGCAGAAAAAGCAAAAAATAATTTTGAAAAAACTTTTTCAAAAGGTGAAATACCAGAAAACATTCAACAAGTTGTCGTGGCTCATGGGGAAGTGCTTGGAGATGTGTTGGTGACCAATAAAATAATTGATTCAAAAACAGAATTTAAACGACTTGTGGATGAGGGGGCCATTATGAATATGGAAACTTCTAAAAAGGTGACTGAGTGGTCTGCTCTGGTGGAAAAGGGGACATATAAGATAGGGAAGAAGAGATTCGTGAGGGTAGTCACTAGTCACTAGTCACTAGTCACAAGGCATTAGTAAAAAATCGTCCAAACGGACGATTTTTGTTTCCTCTATTGACTATTGCCTTGTGCCTATAAAATTCTCTTCGCCTCAGGAATACCTGATGCATAAGTGTTCGTTGTGGAGTACCACAACTCCCTTACCACTCCGGTCCATCACTAAATTCTTCATCTTCCATCTCTACTTCCTCATCTTCATCAGGTAATTCAACATCTGGAAGTAATGGATCTTTTTCTAACAAAGATTCTTCAGGACTAACTTCGGCCACTTCTACCTCGACATCATCAACCTCACCTTCAATATGGAGACCTTTCTTCTTGAGATTTTTTGGGTCGATATCATCACCCTCTTCGTCACTATCATCATCAGCTTCATCCATCGCTTCTAATGGATCTTCTTTTTCTTCATCAGCTATGTTATTTTTTTTCGCCATACATGTATTAAAGTTTTTTATAAAATATAGAATATTATATTTGTAACAAATATCAGATTTTTTGCAATCATTTTTTAAATAACTTTTCCACAGTTGTGAAAAATTAACTTCGGTTTTTAAAATCTGATGCAAAAAATGTTAATCCAATAGCAATTGCGTCAAACTCATCATCTGAACTTATTTTTTTATCTACCACAATCAAACGAGGAACCATGAGGGCAATTTGTTTCTTTTCACTTCGCCCATATCCGGTGACCGCTATTTTGATTTGAAGCGGAGTATACTCATAAATAGAAAGATCTGCAACTGTCGCTTCATAGAGGATGACACCACGGGCTTCGGCCACAGCCAGAGCTGTTTTTTGGTTGGTATTAAAGAAAAGTTTTTCGATACTTAAGCACGTCGGTTTCCATTCTTCGATAATATTATGTACTTTTTGACCAATAAGGAAAAGTCTTTCAGGGTGGGGGAGTTTGGCTGAGGTTTTAAAGCATTCGGAATAGAGGAGTGTTTCTTTGCCACGAGGGATTTTCTCCAAAATTGCAATTCCAACTCTTTCATAACCTGGGTCGATTGATAGGATAATCATAATTTTAAATTTCGAATTTCCAATTTCGACATTGTTTTCTTACGAGCAAGACGAGTTAGAAATACAAGAAGTACTCTTGTGGTGGAAACAATTTCGAATTTTTGAATGATTAAATTTAAAATTAATTCATTAAAACATTGTTTCGAAATTCAAAATTCAAAATTCGAAATTCGAAATTTATCTCACTCAGCATTCGTATATACATCTTGCACCTCATCACAATCATCAAGGGCATCAACAAGCTCACCCAGTTTTTCCCCGTCCTCTTCTGAGATAGGAACCATGGTAGTAGCCTTCCACTCCATATCTGGTGTTCGTTCAAAAGCCCAACTAGCAGAGCCCATACCTGCTAATTCAAAACCATGCAAAGACAACGCATGTTTAATATCCTGAGCGGCTTTGTTGCGGTTGTCAGTGAGTGCCTCAATAATCATAGCGCATCCTCCGGGTCCGTATGCTTCATAGGTGATGCTTTCCATGGCCGCACCTGCTTCAGTCGACTTTTTGATAGCTCGCTCTATGTTGTCGTTGGGTACGTTTTCAGCCTTGGCTTTTTCAATAGCAGTCTTCAGACCAGGGGAATTGCGGTTACCACCAGCTTTTTTAGCTTCGACAGTAATCATTTTGACGATTTTACTAAAAATCTTGGATTTTTGAGCATCCGTCTTTTCCTTTTGCCTTTTAATTTTTGACCATTTATTGTGTCCTGACATATATGGATAGAATATAGAAATTAGAAATAAGAATCAAGTAAAAAGGGAAACTCACAGTTTTCCGCGAGTTTATAGGTATTTACAAAAAACTTTCATAATCTGGACAGGGTCGCGTATAAATATCAAAAAATATTCGTAGACGTATTAGACATACGGCGGAGAATATTTTTTGATATTTAGACGATGAGATTGCGCCAGATTTGGAAGTTTTACAGTAATGTCGGTGGTGTGAGACCGAGATGCTTGTACCCCAATGCCGTCACAATGCGTCCGCGGGGTGTGCGGTCAATAAAACCAATCTGCATAAGGTATGGTTCATTAAACTCTTCAATTGTCGCTTCTTCTTCGGATAGTGACGATGCAATGGTATTGAGGCCGACTGGACCACCATTGAATTTATGGATGATGGTATTGAGGATTTCACGGTCTGCAGAGGTCAGACCAACTTGGTCCACCCCAAGGAGAGCGAGGGCTTGTTTGACCACATCTCTGTCCAAATCTTTTTTTTGCATCTGGCCGTAGTCACGAACCCGTTTCAAAAAGTAGTTAGCGGTACGAGGTGTGTAGCGGCTGCGACTAGAAATTTCTTCGGTGGCATCTGGGTGGATAGTGACGCCAAGAATTTTAGCTGAACGATTGACGATAGCACCGATCTCTTCGGGTGTATAAAATTCTAATTTAAAGATACCACCAGAAAAACGGGAACGAAGGGGAGAGGAGATCATGGCAATACGAGTGGTGGCAGCAATGAGGGTAAAGGGTGGTAGTTCGAGCTGTATGGTACGAGCACTCGGTCCTTTGCCAATAATGATATCAAGCGAGCCAGATTCCATGGCAGGATAGAGAATTTCTTCAATAGTTTTGTTCAAGCGATGGATTTCGTCGATAAATAAAATGTCTCCTGGTGAGAGGTTGGTTAGGATAGACGCCAGGTCACCGACACGTTCGATAGCTGGTCCAGAGGTTGATTTCATCTGCGCACCAAGCTCTTTGGCGATGAGATGGGCGAGAGTGGTCTTACCAAGTCCCGGAGGTCCATAAAAGAGGATGTGTTCTGGTGGGTGATTGCGTTCTTTTGCTGCACCAAGGAGGATTTTGAGATTGTTTTTGATATTTGCTTGACCAATGTAGTCGTCCCAGAGTGTCGGACGGAGTGTGGTATCGAGAAATGTACCATCACCACCAATCTCACGAGTTTTTTTGTCAGTAGTTTCAGTCATGACGGTATTATATAGCAAGAAATATCTTTGTCGAAACAGGAAAGAAGAAAAAAGAAATAGAAAAATAATAAACAAGAGGGAATCGTAGTAAAACTGTGTTTCTTCTTCCGTATCTCGTCTTTCTTTCAAGAGGGTTGACAGAAAATGTATAATATGCTAGACTCTCCCTGGAGCTGTCGGTTTGCATATTTGCGAACTGACACGCTTTTTTCTTTGTCTATTTTTCAGGAAATAAATGTCCGAGCGACTGGGCCTTTGGTTTACGAGTGTATTTCACGAGGACGCTCTGGTGTTTGCTTTACGGCCACCTCTGGAGCTATCCTTTGTCAATCATTTAACTTTCTTTAATTTTATTGAAAGTGTCGCTCGGACATTTATGTTCTGAAAACCTCGAGATATTTCAAAAAAGATTCACGGATAAATTTTTGCTAAAATTTTCCTCGTGCTCGGCTCAGTCATCCTCGCAAGGAACTTTTTTCGAAACATCTCTCGGAAGTGCTACGATATCTGTGTATCATTATTCATAAATAGCGTCGGTAGTGCAAGTCATTTTTACACTACACCTCATAAAAATATCCCCGTCACAGTTGACGGGGATATTTTTATGTCTCAGGTATTTTTATTCCATCTCCACGTCTACAATTCTCTGTAATTCGTCAAGTGAAGTCACTCCTTGGAGGACTTTTAAAATACCATCTTGTTCAAGTGTCAGAATGTTTTGTGGTGCAGCAGCTTTTTTGATTTCTCGTTCACTTGGATTTTCGCGCAAGACTTTTTCAATCGCTTCATCCATAAGGATGGCTTCATAGATACCGACACGGCCTTTGTATCCAGTGTTGTGACAAACAATACAACCGACTCCGCGATAGACATGATCGGTGCTCACCTCATCGAGATATGTTTTGTCGGTAATGCCAGCCAAAACATTGTCGATAATTTTTTTTTCATCAGCTGTTGGTACGTCAGTTTTTTTACACTCAGTGCAAAGTTTTCGCACGAGACGCTGTGCCATCGCCACATTGATGGCAGATGAAAGTATTTTTGGATTAACTTTCAGATCAATCAAACGGGGGAAGGTACCAGCGGCATTGTTGGTGTGGAGTGTTGAAAAGACGAGGTGGCCAGTCAAAGCGGAGTTTACCGCAATCTCAGCCGTCTCTTCGTCACGAATTTCACCAACCATAATGATATCTGGGTCTTGGCGAAGTGCGCTGCGGAGACCTTCAACAAAGGTGTAGTTTTTCTTTTCGTTTGTTTGGGTTTGAGTAATGCCGGGCAGGTGGTATTCAATCGGGTTTTCAATGGTAATGATTTTCACACCAGGGACGTGGACTGTTTTCAGGAGAGCGTAGAGCATGGTGGTTTTACCACTACCAGTCGGACCGGTGTTGAGGAGCATACCGTTTGGTTTAGAAATTTCGTGCAAAATAATTTTCAATAATCGTGGGTGAACACCGAGAGATTCGATCGGTACAGCAATAGACTGAGGATTCAAAATACGCATAACCACAGAGGCATCATACGCTCCAGGTAGTAGTGATGTTCGCACCTCGATCTCAGAGCTGTTTAGTTTGATAGAGAAACGACCATCCTGGGCATCAGAGATGTTCAGTTTGAGGTTGGAGATAAGTTTGATACGAGACAGAAGGAGTTTGAATGTCTCATTGTCAAAATCAAGCATGTCTGTCAACACACCATCGAGGCGGTATCGAAGGCGAACGTAGTTTTCTTCTGGTTCGAGGTGGACATCAGATGCTCCAGTAGCAATAGCTCCGGCAATGATGATTTCTAAAATACGAGAAATACGAAAGCCTTTTTTCATGGCCAATGTTTCGGTGATGAGGGTGGTGACATCGGCGAGGGAGTGCACTTCGGCTAAAAAGTCGGTAATTTGTTCATTGGAAATATCGAGGGCGCCACTTTTTGTTTCGAAAGAAAACGACAAGTCTTTGTAGCGATCCCATACTTTGTTTAAACTTTGGTGCGAGACCATGTGGAGCGTGGGTAGAAAACCTTTTTTCTTGAGTTTGTCGACGGCAGTTTGGGTCAGCTCGTTGTTTGGAGAAAGGACACCGACATCAATACGTTTGTCCACGATATTAAAGACGGCCAATTGGGCTTCACGAGCTTCTAGTTCAGAAATACAACGAAGGGCATCAATATTGATGGGTGCAATACTGAGATCTAAATAGGGAAGTCCATATTTTTGAGCCATAGCTTGACTCAAATCCTCTTCTTCACGTTTGCGAAGATCATCAACACGTCTGTTTTGTTTGTCTTCGTTAAAGTCGATCATGTGTTAAGTGTAACAAAAAAAAGTTTATAAATATATAAATCTACGAATGATGTGGAACTATGAATATTTACGAATAAAGACGGATTTTATTTAGTTGACAAAATTTATAAAAGGTGATACAATTAAATTAGGAGGGTCGGAAGACCTATGTTCAATTCAAAAGGTACTATCGCAGTTCTCGTAATTCTTTTTTCGCTTTCGGCCTTCGGGCAGGAGGTGAAAGGATGGGAGACGGCTTCTCAGGAAGTCGTCGCACCAGCAACTCCAACTACCACAGCAACCCAACAGGCTGTCACGACACCCGTGACACCTCTGCCGGCTCAAACCAAGGAACAACCAGTCAAAAAAGCTGGGAGTTTCTCTGACATCTGTACTAACCCGCAGACTGTCGAAGACAAAGCAATTTGTCGTCGCGCAGCACAAATCGAGGCAGAGAAATCTGCTAAGGTCGCTCGGGCGGAGAAGGAGAAGAAGGCGACGCCTGCCGAAAAACAAGCCATGAAGGAAATGGCCAAGGTGAAGAAAAGACAGAACGAAGCTCTCAAAGAGATGAGAGATGCCTTCCTTCAGGCCAATGTCCAAGGATGTAAACCTGGAAGTGTGATAGTGACACCGTTCGTCACACATTTCTACAATGGTAATGGGCCTTGGTTGGAGGTCACTGTTTACAATAAGAGTTTGAACACTGTCGATATATCTTCTGGAAAATGGACATGGATCAGAAATCTCTGTCCCGGCGGTTCAGCTACTTTTGTCCGACCATTTGTTTCCGGAGAGGTGCCGGATCAGACTTTTGTTCTGGTTGCTCGCAATACAAAGGGGCAGACGGCTCATAGTCAAGAGTATCTTTTGTCGGTGAATAATTATTATCACCGGCAGGAACGGTGGGACATCGACCTACTTAATTAGTTCTTGTTTCTAAATCAGCGCCTTTGGGTCAATCCCCCGAGGCGCTTTTTCGTATCAAAAATATGTTTGACCAAAATATTATCGAGAGTATAGTGTATCTGGAGTGAATATAGATATACAAAAAAATAAAAACAAAAGATTACTCATTTTTGCCTCGGGGTCAAAAGACGGTGGGGGATCTGGTTTTGCAAAACTGGTAGAAGCCCGTGATGCTGGAGTATTACAGGCAGACATTGTTGGGGTGGTCTCTAATCATGAACATGGTGGGGTGTATGAAAAAGCAGTCAAATTAAACATTCAATTTTACTATTTTCCCTTACCTCGAGAAGCAGAGGACTATCAAAAACTGGTGACTCAAACTGGTGCAGATTACGTGGCTTTGTCTGGCTGGCTCAAACTAGTCCGTGGGTTGGATCCTCAGACGACTTTTAACATCCACCCTGGGCCACTGAGACGGTTTGGTGGAGCAGGTATGTATGGTCACCACGTTCATGAAGCGGTGATCGAGGCGTATAAAGCTGGCACTGTCACACATGCCGGTGTCTCGATGCACTTTGTGACTGAAAAGTTTGATGAAGGTCCGTTATTTTTTGAAGTGGCTGTGGCTATACATCCAGATGACGACGCTTTGAAACTGGGGGCACGAGTCAATCGAGCGGAACATGTCTACCAACCAATGGTTACTGATGCGGTGGTCAATGGTCGGATACACTGGGATGGCAAGAACAAAGCATCACTCGTGGTGCCAGACGAATTTACGAATTTACCGGTGTTTGATGATAGTGAGTAATAAACAAAGGACTCTGAGTAATCAGAGTTCTTTTTGTATGGTATGTGAATTGTTCGTCATTCCCGTCTGCATGGGAATGACAGAGGGGAACAAACTGATATTGTGCTAAAATACCGGGATGAAAGAATCCATTACCAGTGCAGAGGCAATGAAAGGTTTCGCTGATAAATTTTTGTCACGTATACAACCGCGGGGTAAGACGGCTACTGTGGTGGGTCTGTATGGTGACCTTGGTGCAGGTAAGACGACATTTACTCAAGCTGTAGCTGAGGCACTAGGCATTACAGAGTCTGTAGTTAGTCCGACGTTTGTTATAATGAAAAGGTATGAGATAAGAGATATGAGACACGAGATACGAGAGGAAAAATCAAACGTAAATCAAATCTCAAATCTCATTTCTCATTTCTCAACATTATTTCACATTGATGCGTACCGTTTGGAGAAAAGTTCTGAACTTCTCAATCTTGGTTGGTCTGATATTATTTCTCATCCCGAGAATTTGATTTTGATCGAGTGGCCAGAGCGGGTGGCGGATGTGATGCCAGAGCATATTAAAATTAATTTTACTCATGTGTCAGAGAATGAGCGGGAAGTGGAAATAATAGATTAATTTCGAAATTCAAAATTTATAACCATGTCTGAAAAAAAAATTAAAAAAGAAAAAGGAGGTGGTAAGCCAAAAACATTGGTACTGCTCGATGCTCACGCTATTCTCCATCGAGCCTATCACGCTCTACCGGACTTCCGTTCGACTACTGGTGAGCCGACGGGGGCACTGTACGGCTTTTGTACGTTTCTTATGAAGATGATCAAGGATCTCAAACCTGACTATGTAGCAGGTTGTTATGACTTGCCAGAGCCGACCCTACGTCACGAGGTCTATGCTGACTACAAAGGTACGCGTAAAGAAACCGACCAGGATCTCAAGGTTCAGTTAGAGCGTTCAAAAGATATTTGTCGAGCCTTTAATATACCGATATATTCATCGCCAGGCTTTGAAGCAGACGATATGTTGGGGACTATTGTGGAACAGACAAAGAATGACAAACATCTACATATCATTATCGCGTCTGGTGATATGGATACCATGCAGTTGGTCCGAGGTGATGAAGTCCAAGTATATACTTTAAAAAAGGGTATTAAAGAAACTATTGTCTATGATGAGTTGGCTGTGCTCGAACGTTTTGGTTTTGGTCCAAAACTCTTGCCAGATTATAAAGGTCTCCGGGGTGATGCATCGGATAACATTATCGGTATTTCTGGTATTGGTGAAAAGACCGCAGAAATTTTAATTAAAACATTTGGCACGATTGAGGAGATGTATAAGAAACTTGAAGCTGGAAGCTGGAATCTTGATGAAGCAAAAAAGATAGGAATAACAAAGGGAATATTAGAAAAGTTGAAGAATGGAAAAGAGGAAGCATTATTTTCTAAAATGCTCGCTACTATTCGTCGGGATGCCCCTGTACATTTTGTGATTCCAGAACAAGAGTGGATTGAATCTGTCGATCAAGAAAAAGTTTTGAAGTTTTTGTCTGATTTGGATTTTCGATCACTCAAAGCCAAGGTCTCAGAAGTTTTTAATTTTACCAATACAGAAGAGACAGTGGATATCTCACCAGCTGACTTAAAAGAGGTCCAAATAATGTTCTGGGTTATTGATTCAAATAAAACCGATCCGTCACTCGATGATATCTTGGCCTTTACTAAAACATCGGATGTGATCAGTGCCAAAGAGAAACTGTTGCATATGATACACGATCAGGGAATTGATGATATTTGGCAGACCATTGAAAAACCACTCATGCCGATTATTGAAGACATGCAAACAGTGGGTGTGAAGGTGGATAGGGGGGTGCTGGCACAGTTGTCAGAAATTGATCATAAAAAGTTGGCTACATTGGAAAAAGAAATCTGGGCTATGGCTGGGACGGAGTTTAATATTGCTTCACCAAAACAGCTTGGAGTGGTCTTGTTTGAAACACTTGGACTTGGTGGTAAAAACCAAAAGAAAACATCGACTGGCGGCTTTTCAACAAAAGAGTCTGAACTAGAAAAACTGAAAGACGTCCACCCGATCGCTGGTAAGATATTAGAGTACCGTGAATTAGCTAAACTTCTCGGTACATACATCGATGCTATTCCAAAACTACTCGATGACCAGTCGCGGGTGCACAGTACCTTTTATCAAAATGGTTCAGCGACCGGACGTATGTCCAGTGAAAACCCAAACTTGCAGAACATACCGATCAAGAGTGAGCTCGGTCGTGAGATCCGTACGGCGTTCATTGCGGATAAGGGTAATGTCTTGTTGTCATTTGATTATTCACAAATTGAACTTCGCATTGCTGCTTTTTTATCTGGTGATAAAAAATTGATTGAAATCTTCAAACAAGGCAAAGATATTCACACTGCTGTGGCGAGCCAGATGTTTGGTATTGAGGAGGAGGACGTAACCAAAGAAATGCGTCGCCGAGCCAAGACTATCAACTTTGGAGTGATGTACGGTATGGGCGTGTTGGCACTCAAAGCCAACCTTGGCGTGTCACGCGAAGAGGCTCAGGAATTTTTGGACGGTTACTTTAATACCTATGCAGGGTTGGCTGAATACTTGGAAGACGTCAAACATGAAGCGCGACAAAAAGGCTATACTGAAACTTTTTTCGGTCGTCGCCGATATTTTCCAGATCTACATTCAAAACTACCATTTATAAAAGCCGCAGCCGAGCGTATGGCTATCAATGCACCAATACAGGGGACAGAGGCAGATATTGTGAAGTTGGCCATGGTACAGATTCACGAATATTTGAAAAAAGAAAAGTTGGATAAAGATGTCCGACTGACAATGCAAGTGCATGATGAATTAGTCTATGAAGTAAAATCAACACTAGCAGAAAAAATTGTACCAAAAATTCGTGAGATTATGGAGAGTGTTATTGATCCAAAAGATACGTCGGGTGTTGTTTGTGTGGCGGAAGCGTCTATCGGTGATAATTGGAACAGTATGAGAGAACTATAAAAAATGACCCAAACCTTTTAAGGTCTGGATCATTGTTTGTTTGAATTGGTTTTAGATTTCTCTAAAACCTGCTGGAATAGCTGCTCGTGCCACTATTTCTGGTTGAGCACTTTGATATGAAAATCTGAATTCTACCTTTGCAACTTCAACAAAAAAACTGTCTGGAATACGAGATTGTAAACTTAGTAACTCATCCAAAATTTCTTTTGTTTTTTCTCGTGCTTCTGATTCTGTCTCAGCCATGAATGTTTCGTTGATGACTGTTTCTCTCAAACTCGTGTGATCTGGCTCACCCCTTTCCGAGTCTTTTTCAAGAAAGCCGATTGAACCAATGATATAGAATTTAGTCACGTTTCCTCCCAAGTCATTTTTAGCAAATGGTTGTATAATAGTCAAACTTTAATGTATTACTTTCTCCACGGAAAAAATAATAAGGAGGCACGAAAGAAACTCAAGTCGTTGACAGAGATTTTGCATAGCAAACGACCAGATTCAGAAATTTTTCGTATACATGATGAAAACTGGAGCGATGCCCAGTTTGATGAGCTGCTCGTGGCCCAAGGACTATTTGATCAAAAGTATATTATCGTTCTTGACTCATTATTTGATGATGCAGCTGTCAAAGAACGAATATTGGATCGAGCCAAAGATATGAAAGAATCAGAAAATGTCTTTCTTGTTTTGGAAGGTGATACGGATAAAAAGACTCTCGACAAGATTTCTAAACATGCCGACAAAGTTCAAGAATTTGATGGTGATGTGGTAAAAGTTGAGCGGTTTAATACCTTTGGACTGGCAGATGCATTTGGTCGAAGAGATAAAAAAAGTTTGTGGGTTGGGTACCTTCAGGCGATCGACCTCGGTATTTCGCCGGAAGAGATTTGTGGTGTACTCTTTTGGCAGATTAAAAGTATTATCTTGGCCATGAAGACAAACTCAAGTAAAGAATCAAAACTCTCGCCGTATGTCGACAGTAAGGCACGAGGCTTTGCTAAAAATTTTACTATAGGAGAAATATCAAATTATGCACATGCACTGGTCGAAGCTACACAGGCTGTGCGTCAGGGTGAGGGGGAGATGGAAGTGCTATTGGAAAGGATTGTCTTGAATGTATGATATATATACATTGTGTATTTCAAAAAAAACAACTTTTTTACAAGTTGTTTTTTTTGAAATGTTATGCGCGTCGGTGTTCTTGCTCGTATGACTCACTGGAGCCACCCCAGAGTCCAAGGATAAGAGTGAGTGCTCCTATGCCACCAAATGTCCACACGAGAGTTGTATCAATAGAACTAGCAACAGCAATAGAAATAATTATCAAGCAAAGTCCAAGAAGTGCGTTTACGTAATTTTGCCACATATATGTTGGGTTAGTTTTTTTGATAAACAAATCATTAATGACTAAAATATACAAGAAATATATAAGAACAGAATCTTTTCTATTACAAAATCGTGCTAAAAAAGTTGAGACTAGGGCGACCAACTCCCCAGTCGGAACCCGTATTATGGATACTAATATATAATTTTAGAACGTAAAAAATCAATTATCTTGGTGGATATTCTGTGCATAAGATGTGTATTTCGTGGGGGCGTGTGGGGAGAGTGAGGTACCAATATTTTTGAAGTGGATTCTGTGGATGTTTATTCGTTTTGTTGTGGTCATGCATAGTTTTCTGTTGAAAACTTGCACGACCCTGACTCGCGCCGTCGCGCTCCGTCTCGCACACGTAAACAAAAACAGCATACCAATGCTGTTTTTAAATCGTGTGCGCCCAGCAAGGTGATCTCCCTCGAATTTTCAAAATCGTCATTTTGAAAATTCTGGGCACCAGATTGGCGACAAACTCTACTGATTTCGTATACCGCCAATCTGTTCGATCCCTAACACAAAGCTTTGCTTTGTTCTGGTGCCACAAAATTCCTTTGAAATTTTGTGCGCCCAGCAGGGATCGAACCTGCGACCTTGTCCTTAAAAGGGACCTGCTCTACCGACTGAGCTATAGGCGCGTATAAGACAAAATATATCAGAAAAACAGAAAAAGTCCAACAAAATATAGATGGTTTTCGATATTGGTAAAAAAATCGAACCCCTACAGAGGATAGTCCAAAGCAAAAGAACCAGGACCGAGGAAGAGGAGGGCGAGGGCGACGACACATGCAAGAGCGAGGATTATTTTTTCAGATTGATTTTCCACCTTTTTATCCATGATATATTCAAAACCAAGGAGGGCGATCACAGCAAGGAGTGCTCCTTGGGTGTAGAGACCCAGGAGAATCATGAAGCCTACTACAAACTCAAGGCCAGCAAATTGAATATGTTTTTTCTGCCATTGTACACGTCCGGCACGTAATACAACCCACACAACAAGTAGTCGGAGTACGAGGTAGGCGAGAAGGGGGTATGAGAGAAGATTGGGAAATAATGCGAGTGGGTGTAACATCTCTCTATACTACTATTGATTTTGTTTGATGACAATGCGACTATGGGCACATGATACAAGATACTCGAGTTATTCTCCATAATATCCGCAGCACGCACAATGTGGGGTCGATATTCCGGACGGCAGATGCGGCGGGTGTATCACATATATACATCTCTGGATATACCCCGACACCAATTGACAAATTTGGACGAAAACAAAAAGATATTGCCAAGACGGCACTTGGGGCAGAGGATAGTGTGCATTGGGAATATATTGAAAATCTCACTAAATATATTGCTCATTTGAAAAAAGACGGTTATACAATTGTGGCTGTTGAACAAAGTAAAAAGTCAGTTGATTATAAGACGGTTGTTTTGAGAGATAAGTCCGTAGTCATTGTGGGGAATGAAGTGTTGGGTATGTCACCAACTCTCCTCAAGCAGTGTGACGTGGTAGCAGAGATACCAATGCGAGGCAAGAAAGAGTCTCTCAATGTGTCAGTGGCTTTTGGTATTGCTTTGTTTCGGATGCTCGGGATATGATGAGGATAGAGGTGTTCTTGTGTTATCGTCGAATGCTGTAGATAGATCGTTGGGCTTGAGAACAAGTGTTGGCCGGTATGGGCCAAAGACTGAAGAGTCTTTGCAGGCACCGCCGGTGATAGAGTCAGCACCAAAGAGGTGGCGGAAACTGGCTTCAGTGAAGCTAGGAGTAAAAGTTCCTGAAGTTAATAAAACTCGGGAAATAATAAAAAAATCAGGAAGAGCAGATCGAGGAAAAATGGAAAGGAGAATTGATGTATAAGCGAGACAGAAATGTCTCGCTTTTTCCTAGCGTGCAATCGTTTGTACAGACTTGCCGGTGTTGTCGATGAGGGTGACGGACTCTCGTTCTACATTCCATAATGTACTATCACGATTGAGATAGACATACCATTTTTTTGGTGAATAGAAATCACTATCTTTTTTATGAAGATCAACGCAACCTTGGTAGGTGAGTGTGGTAGAGAAAAACTGCTGGCATTGGCTGGTATAGGTATTATCGAGTGCTTGTGAATGTATGCTACATGCAGCTGTTTGGTCTATGAGATCGAGACAGTTATTGTTGATGGGTGATTTGGTTATACCTACACTTTCTTGTTGGGGTGTGGGGCATTGGGTGTATAAACCTGGAGTAAACGTATTGGTCTGTGATAAATATCCAGAACAAATATTTGCGCGTATGCCATAGCCTATGGGTGATCTGCCAGTGATAATGTAGGCTTGTTCACCAGGATAGAGCAGTACGTCATCTTGGTCATTTGTAAATTGGGCTGAGTAGAGGTTTGTACTATGAGTGATGGTCACGTCTTGATGTGTATCATTGTTGTGGATTTTCCATCCAGTGATGTCTATCGGGTTTTGTCCATTGTTGATGACCTCGACGTATTCTTGATTTGGGTTGTTAGAAAAAGAACCCCAGCTAAAATACGTAGTATTTGTATATGATGAAGCTGGTGGTGGTGTGTTTGTTGTTGTGGCAACAGTGGATTGAGGAGGAGCTAAAAGAGCAAAATTTTGGAGACCAAAAATATTGGCGTTTTTAGCACCACCAAAGAGAGCGATTGCGATGATGCCACCGAGTACTACTATTGGAAATAAAAAATCATCCATAATATAGAATGTTCATATTTGGCGCCCCGCGTTGTTGCTCGCCGATAAGAATTCTCCATCGTAGCTATAGTACGCCTACGAATTCTTATCTAGCTCGCGCCTAGCAGGGCATCCAAATCTGAGCATTCTATTAATGATATATTATTCTTACTGTTGATGCACGGAACAAAAGTGTGTGGATCGTCCACCGATGATTTTGCGAAGAATAACGCCAGAGCATCCACGCTTTTGACATGTCTTGCCGGTCTGGCGGTATGCTCGGTGCGAGTTTTGATAACCACCACGCTCACCATGAATGTTGCGGTAATCTGACATTGAGTCGCCACCGACGGTAATGGAGTGGGAGAGGATGCGACGGGCGTGCCAGAGGATATTGCGCACGTCTTTGTCAGATAGTTTTTTGACTTGTCGTTCGGGGTGGATGCCAGAGGCCCAGAGGATTTCGTCAGAGTAAATGTTGCCAATACCGGCGATGATTGTTTGGTCCATCAAGACTGTTTTGATTTTACCAGCAGGTTTTTTGGACAAGCGATCTTTGAGGATGTTCCACGTGATACTGAGGTCATTGGCTTCTGGACCTAGAGTGGTGATGTCGGCGTGGTCACGAAGGATACCAGTTTCTACCAGAGTGACTTTGGCAAATTTGCGCATGTCGGAGAAAGCGAGGGATTTGCCGTTGTCGAATTGGATGAGAAAGTGGATGAATTGATTAAAGGGATCAGATAAGTGCTTATCCGAGCTTATCCACTCATAATTACGCTCTGATGTTTTTGTTTTCTTAGCATCCTCCTTAATTTCTAATTTCGAATTTCTAATTTCTAATCTTTCATATTTTCCATAGAGTAAATGGCCAGTCATTTTCATATGTATCAACACTGTTTTATTGCCAGACAGGTGTATTAGCACATTTTTTCCTCGCCGCTCGGCCGAGACAAATTTTTTCCCGGTAATTTCTTTTTGAAAACGTTCAAAAAATGTTTTGTTTTTAATAGTGTCCGTCCGTTTGTTTTTGGTGTTCACAAAATAGTCCGTCCAGACTAGAGCGACGGTGTGATTTTTCAGAACTTTGTTCAGACCATTGACGGTCGTTTGGACTTCGGGTAACTCTGGCATTTATTTATTTAAATTCTTCAACGTAGCACGAACTTTTTCTTCTGTTGTAGTGCCAGAGACCTTTTTCAAAGCTTCACGAGATTCTTTTTCAGAGTAGCCGAGGGCTTTGAGTGCCTCGAGCGCATCACTGTCGTGTGACTCGAGTTTACCGTCAAAGACATAATCACCAATTTTATCTTTCAGTTCGAGGACGATTTTTTCTGCATTTTTCTTACCGATGCCGGAGACTTTGGTCAGGTGAGAGCTGTCTTCGGTAGAGATGGCCGTTTTCAGTGTTGATATAGAGGCGACAGAGAGTATCGCCATAGCAGACTTGGGGCCGATACCAGAGACAGTCAGGAGGAGTTCAAAAAATTCGAGCTCTTGCCTCGTCACAAAACCATAGAGGTCGAGAGCGTTTTCCCGAACAGCGAGGTGTGTGAAAAACTCCTTTTCTTGATTCGTTTTTGTATCAAGCGAACCACCATTGGTAAAGACTTTGTATCCAACACCGTTTACATCGAGCAAAATACTCTTGATGTCATTGTGAATGATTTTTCCGCGGAGGTAGCCGATCATGCCTGTATCATACGCTAATTTTTGGAAACGAAAAAGCCGCAACATAAATTATATGTACGGACTGTTTTTTCGCATTTTTATATGCATTTGAGATACTTCTAATGGTATAGAATTTTCTCATTTTTGTACTATAGATTAGCAATCTTTGTGACAAGACTGTTTCTCTGTATTGCAACTACTCCAACAACTATTTGTATCAGCGATACTTCTGGATAAAATCCAAGAGGTCACCGAGAGGGATTTTGGTATCCCAGATCGACTTCTGAGCAGGAACTGGGGCGAGTACAGGCTGAGGAATAAACCATGGGCGCAGGTCTTGTTGTATCGTTGGTTCAGGCAATTTCACCAGTGTAGCATAATACTTTGCGACAGATAAATCCTTGCTTGTGACAGCTAGAAATATCCTTTGACTAGTTCCACTACCAAGAAAAGTTAGTGTGATGATGGTACCACCACCCAGCCAATTATGCCATGTTAAGGCATAGCGAAGTGCCAGGTCTCTTTTACAGAGAATTTGTTTCGGTAGGGGCCCATCAGGATTTGAGGCTTGGTGTAAATTGAGAGCGTTATTCCAACTTTTGTCTAACATTCCTTGAATGTTATGAAATTGTCGAAAAAACTTTTTGCACAAAGGACCCTTTTTTTGTAACCAACCTTCGACCACAACCTTGAGTTTGTTTGGGTGGAAGGCATTGCCAAGGGGATTAACTACCTGGCAAAAAAGCAACAATGCTTCAGCAGCTGTGGTATCCAACTGTTTAAACGTACCGTAACTATACCGCATAGACGTAGAACTCCTTTTTGTTGGGGTTGCCAACGAACTGTCCGGTGATACGTTACCATGATATAAAATATAAGTCAAGAAGTGTGCCTGTTGTCAAACAGAGTTTTTTCTGCTATTGTCTCTTTGTTTCAAATTACATATTATTCTAGATTCTTACTTCAAGACTCTAGCGTCTATCCAACATGCCAATAACAACATCAGCTAAAAAAGCTCTCCGCGGATCAAAACGCAAGCGAGTATTTAATATAAAGAAAAAGGACCAAGTGTCTAAGGTGGTAAAACAGTTCAAGAAACTTGTTGCTGACAAAGATATCAAAGGTGCAGAAAAGATGTTTCCTCAGCTCCAGAAAGCTCTTGATAAGGCAACAAAAACAGGATTATTGAAGAAAAACACTAGTTCACGAAAGAAAGAACGATTCTCTGCTATGGTAAAGAAAGGGAAGTAAGACAGAGAAGCGAGAAGCTCGAGACTTGAAGTTTCTACAAAAAATCCGGCGGGAGCCGGATTTTTTGTTTTATTATGAAAACCTAACGGTAAATAAAGCTGTATTAGCTGTCTCTTTTTCCGTGCATGAGCATGTCTACTGCATGCTGTAGTGACCCCGCACGAATTACCTCCCCAGAATTTACAAAAAATATCTCATCAGCATTTTCAATCGTGTTGAGACGATGAGCAATAATAACTTTAGTTGTGTGTGGTGGAAGTTTTTTTAAGATAGTATCCAGGATCTCTTCTGTCACGGTATCAATATTGGCAGTTGCTTCATCGAGAATGAGGATGTCCGGACGGCGGAGGACTGCACGCATAAACGCAATAATTTGTCTCTCACCGAGACTGATCGCTTCGCCACCACTCTGCATTGGTGTGTCGAGACTTTTTTCAAAACGAGAAATAAGAGAATCAAGATCAGCTTCATGTAATACAGCGAGTAATTCTTCGTTGGAATATTTTGAATATGCGTCATTACCATACAATATGTTGTCTCGTAGTGTCCCGCTAAAGAGGAACGGTTCTTGGAGAATAAAACCAATCTTTTGTGTTCGTTCGTATGGTTCATATGTTCGAATATCTTGCCCAGAAAGAAAAATAGTACCTTTTGTTGGATCATATAATCGTGCCATGAGTGATGCTGTTGTTGTTTTACCACCTCCTGTCGGTCCGACGAGTGCATATGTTTTACCTTGTTCTAATGTAAAACTGACATTGTGTAGTATTTCCTCGCCGTCTGGATATCCAAAGTAGACGTCTTTGAATTCGAGTAGAGATTTCTGTGTATCTGTATTGTCATCGTGTGGAACAACAGTAAGATTTGTTTTCAGAGCAAGGATTTCAGAAATACGATCAAGCGCAGCCAGTGCTGTCTGGAACTGAGTCCATAATGAGGCGATCTCACGGAGGGGATTATAAAACTTACTCATATACGAGATAAAACTGACAAGCAGGCCAAGAGTAAAAGCACCTATGGAAATAAGATAAATTCCGTAAGCAAGAACAATAAGCTGAGCAACATTTGCAATAAAACCATATAGTGGAGTGAGAAAAACAGTATTAACGATACCTGCTTGTATGGAGGCGTAATAGTTTTTTTGGTTTGCTTCTTGGAATTTTTCTCGGAAATAGTCACGACGATTAAATGCCACAATAACTTTGAAGTTGTTGATGGACTCTGAAATTTCACCACTCATACCACCAGTACTCTGTAAACTTGCAAGGTTCACTTTTTTGACGTAGGACGATATTGCTAATGTGAGGATCAGTAAACTAATAGCAGGAACAAGACCAGCCATTCCGAGCCTCAGATTAATAGAAAGGATAAAAATACCAGCACCAATGATGAGAAATGTATTACCGATAAATTGGACCAGTGCTTGTGAGAGGAATTGATTGAGCTTATCTGTATCATTGTTGATACGAGAAATAAGGTCGCCTGCTTTGTTTTGATTGAAAAATGCAACAGGAAGTTCTTGGAGTTTATTAAAAACAGAGTTACGTAGGTTGAACAACACACGCTGACCGACACCACCCATGACTTTTGTTTGGATATAACTGGCAACCAGAGCAAGAAGGTATATACCAAGTAATATAAGGGAAAATACCGCAACTCCATGATAGTTTTTGGTCAGGACATAATGATCTATGGTGTATCCAATAATGATTGGTGCAATCAGGTTCAGCAGTGAATTCATGAAAATAGCACTGAATGCAACAGTCAAGTTTTTTTGTTCACCTTGTAAGAGGGGAAAGAGTTTTGCAACTGAACTCCATATATTTTGTTTTTTCGGAGCATTCAGGGGTATGTTGTTTGAGCCTGTGTTTAATGTGTAGTTCATTTTTTTGATGATTACTTTTCATGAGGAGACTCATATGTATGTGTACTTTGTTGTGAATTGTAAATCTGGACGTATTCCGGAGATGTTTTCATGAGATTTTCATGAGTACCTGTTGCAAGTATTTCTCCTTCCATAAGTAAGACAATTTGATCATAGTGTTCAACCGCAGTGATCTTTTGTGTGACTGATATGAGGGTGATATCTGGATAATATGCTGCAATATTAGCAAGTATTTTTTCTTCGGTATTTCTATCTACTCGAGCAGTAAAATCATCAAGTAATAATATATGTGGATTGAGAGCAAGAGCACGAGCAAGCATAATACGTTGCTTTTGTCCTCCAGAAAGTGTTGTACCTCGCTCGGAAACGACAGATTCTAGTCCATGTGGCAGTGTGGTGATAAATTCACTAAGTTCTGATGTTTTGATCGCTCGATCTAAATTTTCATCACTTATATTTTGACCAAAGGCAATATTTTCACGGATACTGAGATTAAACATAACACTGTCCTGAAAAACAAAACCAATATCTGCGTGTAAGTTTTCTTTGTTGTATTCATCTACATTTTTCCCGTCAAAGGTGATGATGCCAGAATTTGGTTCAATTAAACCAATCAGCAGGTATAATAGTTGGCTTTTACCACCAGCTGTCGGACCGATGATTGCAGTTTTTGTGTGTGGCTGTATGGACAATGATATATTTTTTAGTGCGATTTTGTCACCGTATGCAACAGTGACATCTTTGATGGTAATATTTCCCTTGAGTCTTTCTGTGATTGTACCAAATTCTTTTTTCTCTTCATGTTCAAGAATGTTGCGTACTCGAGCATATGAGGAACTTGCTTGGGCGATGACATTACTCATAAAACCAAGGATGATAATAGGAAATATGAGAATACTAATGTAGCTGTTGAATGCAGCAAAATTTCCCAAGGTCATACTGCCAGCAATAACAAAATGTCCACCAAGTGTCAGGACTGAAAATATAGCAAGATTTGATATAAAGGTGATGAGGGGGATCATTGTGGCAAAAAGAGATAGTATGCTCATACCAATGTCTTTTGCTTGGGTATTGGCAGCTTCAAATTTTGTACGTTCGATATTGTTTGAATTGAGTACACGGATAAGTGCAGAGCCAAGAATGCTTTCGTTGATAACTTTATTCAGCCAGTCAATCACTTCTCGACTTTTAGTAAAGAGTGTTTTGACTTTACCAAAGACAAAGAAAAATGTGCCGCCGATAAGCGGAATAATAGTCAAAACAACAAGAGCAAGTCTCCAGTTTGTTACAAAAAGGAGTGTACTGGCTCCGATGATAAGTACAATAGATGAAATGATGGTAACAATAGCAAGTGAAATATAACTTTTGACGGAATCAATGTCTCCGGTCAGGTTAGTCAACAGTTTTGCGGGGGAGATTGTTTGTATGTATCCGTAACTTTGGTGAGATATTTTTGCCGATAGTTCTGTACGCATATCTCGAGCGACGCGTTCTGATGCATATGTTTGGATGGTACTTTGAAGTATTGTAAAAATAAGGATAGTGATAGTAGCAAGAGAAAACTGCCATATTGTTGTACTGAGCATAAATATTCCAAGTGTATAACTGTCTATGGCATGACCAACTATTTGGGGGATAAGGAGGCTGACAATATTTGGAATAATAGTGACACACGTTAATAGAGCGATAATACCTTTGTATGGACCAAGGAGATTGAGGAGACCTTTTTGCTTTTGTTGAGGAAGTGGTGTGGACATAAGATATGCATCATAGCAAATTTTTATGATGGTTTATAGGATCGGTGATGAGAAAATACCTAGCTTTATGGAGATGAACCGTAGTAAACTTAGTTCGTATATGAAAAAAACCACAAACAATATGTTTGGTACCTCTGTCTGGCGTCATGTCGTTAACTTTTGGACGTTTGCATTATACGTTGCGATTATTATTGATTTTTGTTTTAGTCACAAGATTGATCTTGTTTTGGGACCAATATCTGCCATCTATATTGGTGCGCTTGCTTTATATAGTGCCGAAAAAGAGTTTGAGCGTTGGCATGACTATCATGCTGGTCGTCATCCAGGAGAGATATACGTCATCATCTGGACATTTTTGGTCGTGACATTACTTGGGTTGGAAGTGGTGTATCACTCAAGCTATCGCATACCAGACGTGGTGTTCTCTACATATGTAGTCGTGATTGGTATCTTGGCCATTACAAAACGCTCAAAGCAAAAATATGACGAGGATCGGGGAGGGAAGAAAAAGTGATTTTTAAAGTGTTTTGTGGTAGTTTTGGTGAGTTAGTATGCAGCCGTCGTTCAATGGATAGGACACTCCCCTGCGAAGGGAGAAATGCAGGTTCGATTCCTGCTGGTTGCACAAAAAAACAGAAATCGCCACGGGCGGTTTTTGTGCAACCAGAACAAACCAAAGGTTTGTGTCAGGAATCGAACAGATTAGCGGTGCACGAGCTCAGTAGAGCTTGTCGCTAATCTGGTGCCCAGGATTTTGTTAACGGTTGTATTACAAAATCTGAGGGAGATATTCCTCCTATTGCACAAAACAAGCTTAAAATCCAAACAAAATGAGGAGTTTTTCAAGGAAGGGTTCTGAATGCTTGATCTCGTGGAGATAGACAGAGAGTGCTGTGCGAATGTCTTCGGCAGGCACATCACCAAGAAGTATAACAATATATGGCATCAGTTTTTTTTCTGATTTGAGGAGGATACGTGGATGAAGTTCGTATTCTTCGATCCAGAATGATTCAAGACTATTATATGGATAGAGTATTTTATCTACCTGCACACCTTTGTCACTAATTTTTATCTCGTGCATTTCTGGCGGACGACTAGCATACAGTGATAGTGTAAATGTACCAACGAGGATGAGGATACCGAACAGCACATTACCGAGGACAATAGAAATGATAGAGAGAGTGACTGAAATAATACCAACGATCCAATACCAGTCGGTGGTTTTTTCAGTGTGCATGTATTGTGGTGCTGTCCAGGTGATATTCATAAAGTTTTTTGGTATTTTTAGATTTTTACTCACTATGAATTTTTTGAGCACGAATATTTTTTCGGTGAAAAATTTCTCAGTCTCGCACCGTCGTACTCCGAAGTCTCAAAAAATTTACAGCTTCGACAAATATAAAAAATATATTATAAACTTTATAATATCACATGAACAGCTTGTGGGGGTGTAAGAGGGAAGGGGTGTGTATATAATGTATGTTGTATGGCAAGGAATATTTGGAGTATACTAAAACCTAATTATTAAGTAACATATATTTATGATGAATTATTATGACAATGGATATGGTATGCACCACGCATACACATATGGGTACGGACCAATGACAAGTTCTTTCTTTTGGCCATTTGCTATTGGTGCAGCTATTGTTGGGGCTGTACTGTTTCTTGCATGGCTTGTATTGCTCGTGTGGGCATTGATTGATTTGTTTAAAAACAAACCAGCACACATGACTGCATGGGCTTTTGTGATTATTTTGGGACATGTGATGGGACCGGTGGGGTACTACTTCATTGTCATGCGCGACCGAATAAAAAAGTAATTAGATCAACAGTAGCTCGGGTCTTTTTAAACAATCTCATCTGCTACATTTTGAAAATGCTCGTCACCGTACTATATGTACGGCTCCTCGTATTTTCAAAATGTATCAGCGACCTTGTTTAAAAATCCACCGAGATTCGTAGTCTGGTTTGTGCTTAGTGGTACATCCAGATTATGAAAGCTTGCTGTATTCAGAATACGAAAACAAAAATCGACTGATGTCGGTTTTTTGTATTGAAAAAATTATGCAAAAAAGACACGGCGGATTTTTTCCACTTCTGAAAGGACAGAAGCACCTCGTTCGTGGCGTGGGTAAGGGATATCGATAGGAAATGTTTCTGTCAGTGATCCTTTTTTCATCAATACTACATCTTGGGCCAACGTCACCGCTTCTTCAATCAAATGCGACACCATAACGATGGTGATTTTCGTCTCGTGCCAAATTTTGAGAATATCGAGATGGAGTTCGTGTGTCATTTTTGGGTCAAGTGCAGAGAATGGTTCGTCCAGGAGTAGGACTGATGGTTTGACCGCTAATGCACGAGCGATACCCACACGTTGACGCTGACCGCCGGACAATTCACGAGGGAATTTATCGGTATATGCACCAAGACCGAGCATGTCGATATATTCACCAGATTTTTTTCGAGCTTCTTTTTTGGTCATACCTTGAGCTTGCAGTACGGTCGACACGTTATCAGAGACCGATAACCAAGGAAAAAGAGCACCATTTTGAAAAACCATTGAAATATTTTCTGGTCGCGTGATGGTGCCAGCTGATGGGGTCTCTAGCCCAGCGATGATTTTTAATACAGTAGATTTACCACAGCCAGATGGACCAATAAGACAAACAAATTGACCTTTTTGAATTGCAACAGAAAAATCATGAAGAGCTATTTCTTCGTGTGCAAGATACGTTTTTGTGACATTGTGTAATGAAATAATTGGTTCCATATATGTAACATTTACTCAAATCGGAATTGTTCTGCATAGTGTAGTAATTTTTGCCAGACCAAAAAATTCATTATTGCAATAACTATAACCATACCAAGGAGGGCATACATAAAAGAAATAGTTTGACCTGTTGATATTGATTGAACAAGTAAGCTACCAATACCAAACAAATCTTGTGCGTGTGTACCCCCGGGGATATATGTGTGAAGTACTTCAGCCACAATGACAATATTCCACCCTTGAGCCCATGCGAGTAAAGAACCAGTAACTAAATATGGAAAAACAGATGGCAATGCAATTTGGCGAAAGTATTGAAAACCTTTGATGTGAAAAACATGAGCGGTGGCATTGATATCACTCGGTATGACTTTGAGACCACCAACGAGACTAAAGACCATGTTCCAGACCATGGATAGGAAAATGATAATAATGGCTGCACCATCAAGGAAATTAAATTGAATAAAAAATAATACGAGTATGGGGAAAAAAGCTAGGACAGGGACGGATTGAACGATATCAAATAGAGGTAACAAAACTCGCTCCATTAATGCACTTTTGTGCGCAAGAAATGAAAGAGGAATACTAACTATGAGGGCAAGTAGATATGCTGCGGACAAACGAATGAACGTATAAATAATAGCCCACGTAATAGTAGAAACAGATGTGCCACCAAGATATGGCATACTAGTATCACCAAGTACCCAGAGAATAAGAAAAATAGATGCCACAATAATGAGTGGTACGAGCACAGTAGAATACACACGAGAACTCAGTTTGACCGGATAACTGATACTGAAATGGTGTTTAGTAGAATACGCATGACGATGATCTTCTTTGAGCATAGAAAAATTGTATCACCGCTGTGTTTTTTATGAAAGGTTGTGATGCGGAATAATTAAAAATTTTGTAAGAAAAAAGTCTCATACACGTCTTTCTTCTATGCAGGATGAGTGGTACAATCAGAATTATATGATTCAATTAAAATCTTTTTTTGTAAAAATATGGAATTTTTTGAAAACAAAATGGGGCATACTCATCATCATCCTTCTTTGTGTACTTGGGTATGTTATTTTTCACAAAAAAACTGTTCCGCACACACTCATTACGGTAACTAAAGGGTCTGTTACAGAAACAGTTTCAGTCACCGGTAATACCACACCAACACAAAGCGTTGCTCTTGGTTTTCAGAACGGTGGAACTGTCTCTTCTGTATCTACTCGTGTTGGAGATACTGTAGTTGCTGGTCAATTACTCGCGTCACTCAATACCAATGATCTGGCAGCACAATTACAGCAAGCACAGGCTAATGTCGATGGACAACAAGCCAAGCTAGACAGTTTGAAAGCTGGCTCACAACCAGAAGATATTGCTAGTAGTCAGGCTGCTCTTGCAAAAGCAAGTCAAGATTTGGCTAATATGTACAGTAGTATTAGTGATATTTCCAATGATGGGTATGCCAAAGCCAACGATGCTGTTCGTACACAAATCAGCAGTCTGTTTTCCAATGCAGAAAATAATAGTATTCAATTTACTTTTGCCAGTAGTAATTCGCAGCTCGCATCGAATGCAAAAACAGAACGCCTGACAGCTGCGACATCATTGAATACGTGGCAAACTGAATTACTTGGAGTGAGTTCAGTATCAACACATACTGATTTGGATACAGCGGTCAATGACGGTCTTGGATATCTTGCTCAGATTCGACAAATGCTTCTGGATGTTTCAGGTACACTCAACAGCGCAACAAATATAGATACAGTCACGTTGGCGACAGATAAAAATGCAGTAACCAGTGCGCTGACTGAAATAAACACTGCAACAAAAAATTTGAATACTGTTGCACAGAGTATCGCTTCACAAAAACTAATTGTGGCACAGGCTCAAGCTCAGTTAGATCTCAAACAAGCAGGTTCAACACAAAACGATATTGATGCACAACAAGCACAAGTAGAACAGGCCAAGGCTGGTGTAGCCAGTATTCAGGCAAAAATATCAAACTCTTTGATTTACTCACCGATCTCAGGTGTGGTGACACAGTGTGATGCAAAAGTTGGTCAAATTGCTAACCCAGGAGTGACTGTTATTTCTGTCATTTCCAACAGTCAGTTTGAAGTGGATGCTCTTATTCCGGAAACAGATGTGGGTAAAGTCGCAGTGGGGGACCCCGTGACCATGACTTTTGATGCATTTACAGAGAAGACATTTACCGGCAAGTTGTTTTACATTGATCCTGCTCAAACGGTGACTCAGGGTGTTGTTGATTACAAAATAAAAGTATCGTTTGATACTGCCGATCCACAAATGAAAAGTGGTTTGACTGCAAATTTGACTATTCAAACACAGACACATACTGGAGTACTTGTCTTACCACAATATGCCATTTTGCAAAATGATACAGGAAATTTTGTAGATATTCTTGTGGGTGGAGTATCTACTTCAACACCAGTGACGCTCGGTATTTCTGATCAAAATGGAAATATAGAGGTGACCTCTGGGGTGACCGAGGGAGAACAGGTGTTGAATATTGGATTGAAACAATGAGATAGAAGTACGAATTAAGAATAATGATGTACGAATGAGAGGAGATATTATTTTTCTTGTTCGTTATTCTTAATTCGTACATCGTAATTCTACCTATGATTGAAGTTACAAATCTTACAAAAGAATATTTAGAAGGAGAGACTCCAACAACTGCTCTGAAAAACATAACCTTTTCTATTGCGAAGGGGGAGTTTGTCTCTATCATGGGTCCATCGGGATCAGGTAAATCAACTTTGCTCCATGTATTGTCTTTTCTTGATCGGCCGACAGGTGGGACGTATACTTTTTTGGGAAAAAGTATGAATGACATGGATGATGCTGAGCTTGCTCATGTCAGAAATGCTGATATGGGGTTTGTGTTTCAGTCCTTTAATTTGTTGTCACGGTTGACCGTCTATGACAATGTGGAAATTCCTTTGTTGTATTCCACTGTACCCGAAGAGAAACGAAAAGATTTGATTGAAGATGCGGTTAAGGCAGTTGGTTTAGAAGAAAAAATGCACAGTGAAGCCGGACGCTTGTCTGGAGGGCAAAAACAGCGTGTGGCTATTGCTCGAGCATTGGTGACCAACCCCGATGTTATCTTTGCTGATGAACCGACGGGTAACCTTGATTCTGTGTCTGGAGCACAGGTTATGGATATTTTGGAAAAGTTGCACGACAAAGGCCGAACGATTGTTTTGGTCACCCACGAAACATATACGGCAGAATTTGCTAATAGAATTATTCGTGTTAAGGATGGTCAGATTGAGAGTGATGTGCCGGTATTAAAGTCACGACATACGAGACAGGAGTTTATTAAATAGGTAATAATAGAATTACGATGTACGAATTAAGAATGACGAATAAGAAAAACAAGATCTTCTCTTATTCGTACATCGTACGTCTTCATTCTTAATTCGACCAACATGTTAATAAAAGACGCTTTTAAAACAGCAACGCGGGCACTGACACATGGCAAGATGCGGTCTGTTTTGACTATGCTCGGTATCGTCATTGGTATAGCCTCGGTCATTATTCTCATGTCAATCGGCGCATCTGCCCAAGCTCTTATTCTCAACCAGGTCCAGGGTATTGGCTCAAACCTCGTATTTGTCATTCCTGGTGGCTCGACTTCGAGTAAATTTTCATCACCAGCTGCTGCTCAGGGTATTGTTATTAAAACACTGAAGCAAACTGATATTGATAATCTCTCTCGCGAACCATCGATCGACGCAGTAACCGCCGAAGCCCGTGGGCAAGGTAAGGTTGTCTATGGAGAAAATGATGTGAATGTCACCTTTGATGGAGTACCAGCCAATTTCTTTACCGTCAGAAATTATGCCACCACTGATGGGTATCCCTTTAGTCAAAGTGATGTTGATTCATTTAATCACGTAGCAGTTATTGGTTCGTCACTTGCAAAAACATTATTTAACAATCTCGAACCAGTTGGCAAAATGATTCGTTTGAACAATATTTCTCTACGCGTGGTCGGAGTGTTGGAAAGTAAGGGGACAGGGCCAGGTGGTGTAGATCAAGATAATATTGTTATGGTGCCAAATACGGTGGCCCAAAGCCAGCTACTCGGTACCGATTATTTTACTGATATCGTGGTCTCGGCCAATGATGCCTATACTATTGATTTTGTTAAACAGCGTATTACTTCGGTCTTGCGCCAAGATCACACACTACAAACCACTGATCAAGACGATTTTACAATTGAGACACAGGCAGATATTTTGTCTATTTTGGGGACTATCACTTCAACACTGACACTTTTTTTGGCGGCTATTGCCTCAATCTCTCTTATCGTCGGTGGTATCGGTATTATGAATATTATGTTGGTCTCAGTGACCGAGCGAACTAAAGAGATTGGTTTGCGAAAAGCAGTGGGGGCGACGGACAGAGATATTTTAGAGCAATTTTTAATTGAATCAATTATCCTGACGTTAGTCGGCGGCCTTATTGGTATCGCTATCGGGGCATTTGTGGTGACCGCTTTGTATTTAATTATAGCCACTTTTTTCTCGTCACTTGGATGGGTTTTTGAATTTCCCATTTCGGCAGTTGTTCTTGGTCTCCTTGTATCGGCTATCGCCGGGGTTGGCTTTGGTGTGTATCCCGCCCGCCAGGCTGGTAAGAAAAACCCTATAGATGCATTGCGCTACGAATAGAACTGCTAAATTTCACCGGTCTCATCGTCTATATGTTGAAAAAGATTCTCGTCGTAGTGCTAACTACGCCACAACTATGTGTGCGAGTGGTATAATGACATTGTTAGTAATTAAACTATAAAATTTTATGGAAGGAACGCCTGAAAATAATTATCAAAAAAAGCAAGAGAATCCGGAAATAAATTTTCGTTTTGGTTCATACAAAAAAGGGGATATTGTTACCATTACATTTTCTGGTGGGGTAGAAGAGAAAGACTGGATATTATTTGGACGCCGAACAGATACCGGAGACGTCATCGTGACAAGACCACCTGGAGATACTCGCCAAATAATGGAAAGAGAAATTCCATATGATGAGTTTATTAAAGCACAAAAAGAAAGTGCAAGTGAGTAAACAATCCTAATACAGAAATTAATTTAGAAATGTATTGTGAGTGGGCTACCGAGGCCAGTGACGTAATCATAGTGCGCGCGGGCGGTACATACGTATCCGCAATCACCATTAGTGCCACCGGTAATATCACGAAAATATTTTGTTGCATTGGTGCCGGATTTGTCAGTATAAAAATTTGTATTGCTCGCGCCTGTGCCGAGTGTAGCAAGTGCTGCCCATTGCGGGGCACCAGCAGAAGTACCACCGACGGTATGCCAGACACCAAGGCGGATGATAGGGAAGCCGGATGCTGGGTCGGCGTTGTAGGACACATCAGGGATGGCACGCATGCCACCACTTTTTGATATAGCGTACCCATGTTGAAAGTCTGGAGCTTTTTCGTAGACGCTAATTCCACCACCAGAGCCACTCCATGCAGTTTCTTTTTTGACACTTCCATTTGTATTGAGTGATAGTGTAGTGCCACCAACTCCAATAACATATGGTGAGCTGGCTGGCCAGGACGCTCCAGTGCCATTGTCGCCGGATGAAGCAAAGAAGGTAATACCTGGTTTGTTGAAGTGTGAGTCCAGCGATATTTCTTCGGGGAATTCCGTCCCACCCCAACTCATGGAGACTACCACCACATCTTTTCGTGTGGCTGCGTAGTCAATAGCTTGTAAAAAGTTTGCTCCACTGGGCGTGGTAGCTTCGACGAGTAATATTTTTGCTGTCGGAGCAATGGCATGAGCCCACTCGGCATCGAGGGTGGTTTCCATATCCCACCCACTGTCATCTTTTTCTCCGCTGGTCATGGTGTGTTGTTCGAAACACCCATTTTTGGTGGTGCATGGAGGTAAGTTGAATTGTGTATCAAAATCTACCAAATCTTTTTCAATATGCGTATCATTGTATGCACCAATAATAGCGATGGTTCCATGACCACCAGTGGAGGGGAGGTTATATATATTTTTTATCTGACTTGGGGTGATACCAACAGGTGTTTTACTGGTATGATCGTAGGTGTGGATCGGTGGATTGCCACGGAAATCAGAAAAATGATATGAGGCAAAAGTAAGAATTGGAAACAAGAAAAAAGAAAGAGAAGATATGAAATAGAGGCTGAAAAAAATGACTTTTTTCATACATTTACTATACCACTTTTTTTTGCTAGGATGCTATGGTGATCCTATTAGAGTTGTATCGCACTCTTTTATAGGACACACAATATTTTCGGCGGCCTAAGATTATCAGGAGTTAAAATAGGTTAATTAAAACTCTAACGGGATGATGGCTAATTTTTTTGATTTCAATAATATGGGTTTTGTCAGTCTATTGGTTGTGTGGTCACTACCGTGGAAAGGTGTGGCTTTGTGGAAAGCAGCATGACTCGGTCAAAAGAAATGGTTTGTTGCATTGTTGATTGTAAATACATTGGGAATTTTGGAAGCATTGTATATTTTCCGTGTGGCGAGTAAATATGAAGTAGTGGAGATGAATAGTCATGAGTCAGTAGGATAGAAAATAAAATACTTGATAAATATATGGATGAGTGGCCGAGTGGTTTAAGGCAACAGTCTTGAAAACTGTCGTGCTCGAAAGGGTACCGTGAGTTCGAATCTCACCTCATCCGCATCTCAGATAAAGTAAGGTTTTTAGGTGATAAAGCGATAGGCATATAGATGTTTTTGAATTGCCATTGAGCCACATTTTGCTTTTCGATACTTGCGTTCGAAAGTAACTTTTTAAGCATAGTACGTTTTTCTACATCATTAACAAGCAAATACTTTTCTGTGGCTCTACTAGACTCTAGAAAGACATCTTTGATCTGTTCGAGAGTAACTTGAGATACACCGCCTTTTGCCTGTATTTCAGCGATTTGGCTATTTAGTACAACTCTCTGATTCTCAATCTCGATAATTCTGGAAACACTATGCAGTTTGATTCTAGGACTGTCACTAATGGAATTATAAGTGCTTATGATAACTCAATTAAATTTCAAAACTGGGGATTTACGACCACAGGTTCACTTCCGTATGGAAATTATTTTGTAACAAATACAATAGATCATGGAAATTCCGGAGGTATAGCGATTTCAAAATATAATGGTAATTTGTGTGTACTTGGCATACCTACATGGCTAAACGCAGGAGTTAGTAATAATCAGGGTATAGTTCAAAATATTCAAAATGTTATGTACGTAAAATAATCGAATAATGAAAAATGATTTGGATGCGACAAAAGAAAAACTCATAGAAATACTTAGTCAAGAAAAGGGATATTTTGGACGTGTGCGCACGTGGGGACAAAGACCAACAGAATATGAATACATAGGTTATGAGTTGACAGAAGATTTTTTACCCACTTTACAAAAAATATCTGACGAACAACGAAAGAATCTTGTGATGATAATGTATTATTTTGAGATGCACGTACATCCCCTTAGGGATTTATTGGAAACGAAACAAAAAAATCAACTTGATAAACTTTATTCTGAAATAGCGTGGTCTCATTTTATGACAGTTGTTATGTTTGGGATGTTAGAAATTGCAGTGAAAGGTGAAAGAGGTGTCTGGTTGGGTGAAAAAGGGAAGAAAATAAAGAAGTTTTTACAAGATAATTTATCAGATAAAATTAAAGAAGATATAGCTGAAAGATATAAGGTTGATAAAATTTTTGATTATAAAAAAGAAGTCAAGAGTTTTTCCGATGTCATTGATCATATGTGGTCTCAAATTAGGTCTGGATTTATTCATGATGCAGGAATCGAATCAAAAGGCCTTGAGTGGAATACGTTTGAGGGAATTGGTACAAAAGAAAACCCGATAACCATTAGATCAGATGTGCCTATTCAAGAATGGTTACAGATTACATGGCAAGCTATTTTAAATTCATATGGTTACAAAGGTTTATTAAAACTTCCGAAATACAAAAGAAATACCTAGTTACTACTATTAAGTGGAAAAAACCTATTTGATATGGTTTAATGACTGCATTACTAAAGCTATTCGGACATCGTCCCACACTCCCCGCATTTTTGAACGCAGGGAAAAACTTTGGATGAAACAAAATTGAAGATTTTGTGTGTGAGATTAGAACGACGGAGCGATTCTTGGCTTAGTAAAGCCAAGACGCGAGTCGGTGCCCAGACCAAAAATTTCTGACGAGAAATTTTTGAGTTGCGGGAGAAAAGCGTACTCGCGGTCTCACCTCATCCGCATTGTAGTAAAAAATTGAGAAGGAACTTTCGTCTAATCTCCACCGAAACTTAGTATACTTGTATATATGAAATCGCATAAAGACTTTACATGCATGGATTGCAAAAAAGATACATGGAATGAATACTACATGCTCTATAGTCGAGTATGGAAAAAAGCAAACCCGAAAATGAAAGGCAAACTTTGTATAAGTTGTGTAGAAGCTAGACTGGGCAGAAAATTAACAAAAAAAGATTTTACCATATTGCTTGTTAATACAGAAAAAATCACAAGAAGCGCCCGGCTAAAAGACAGACTCGCAAATTAAATAGGTTCCAATTTCCATCCACAACCCCCCCCGCAAACAAAAACCCGAAAGGGTTTTTCTGTTATGTGGTATATTGGTAGTCATGAAGAGAACTCTCGGTATTGATTATGGATCAAAACGTATTGGTGTTGCCCTGACAAACGAAGTGGGGGATTTTGCATTACCATACTCTGTAGTTCAGAATTCCAAAAATGTGATTGACGATATTTTGAAAATCTGTACAGAAAATAATATTTCGAAAGTTGTCGTGGGGGAATCAAAGGACTTTGCAGGACGGGATAATGTCATCATGAAAAATATCAATACATTTGTTGGACAGTTACGAGAGCGAGATATTGAAGTGGTCTTGCACCCTGAGTTTTTGACGTCTGCTCAAGCCGAACATATACAAGGGAAAAATGGTATGTTGGATGCGAGTGCTGCAGCCATTATCCTGCAGAGCTATATTGATACACATAAATAATATATATTAGAAATACTATGGAAAAAATAACCATTGACGATTTAAAGAAGATTGAAATAAAGATTGGTAAGATTATATCCGCCGAACCCATCGAAGGATCAGAGAAACTTTTGAAATTGATGGTAGATATGGGCGAGGAAACACCACGACAAATTTTGTCTGGTATTGCTAAACAATATTCTGATCTTACTAAACTCGTCGGTATTATGTGTGCTTTTGCCTCTAATCTGGAACCACGTGCCATGATGGGGTTGGAAAGTAATGGTATGCTGCTCGCCGTCAGTGGAAAAAATGGTGAACAAGATTTTTTCTCACCATTGTGTGTGAGTGATGATGTTGTGCTGGGAAGTGTGGTGAAGTAGAAAGTTGAAACAGTGGAAAAATATTCCACTGTTTACTTTTAAACTTATTCCTTTCCACTGTATACTGTATACATGTCATCAAGTAAACTCCTCCAGTTTTTCCCCACCCCTTTGTTTCTCGATACTCCATGTGCTGGTGTGTCTATTTCTGATACCCATGTGCGAATGATTCAATTTGAAAAGGACAGTGCTGGCGGTTTAAAAATAAAAAAATTTGCAGAAAAAGAGTTGCCTCTCGGGGCCATTGTGGCCGGCCGGTTGAATAATAGAGACGAAATTATTCATACGCTTGAAGCATTAAAAAAAGAAACAGGTATTCATACTATTCGTGTTTCTATCCCTGAGGAAAAAGCTTATTTATTTGAAACAGACATTGCCTACGTCACTCAAAAGGAAGTTCGTAATGCTATTGAATTTAAACTTGAAGAAAACGTGCCATTACCAGCCGACCAGATTCTTTTTGACTATGCCATTGTTCCAGAGGAGGGGACGGTAGAGACACTCAGGGTTGTGGTGTCTGCATTACCGTCTAAATTTGTTGATATATATATGGACCTCATTCATTCAGCAGGACTCAAAGCATACTCTTTGGAGATCGAATCACAAGCTATTGCTCGAGCACTCCTGACATTTCCTGAAAAACAATCACATTTGATTATTCAGTTTGGAACTCAAAAAGCTAGTCTCTATATTATTTCTCGTGGTATTGTGCGTTTTACATCGACGATCCATTTGGAATCTGACTGGCAAACAAACCCACATGATATTGTTGCCGAAGCCCGTAAGATTATGAGTTTTTGGGAAACCAATACAGATGGTGTGGCAAAAGAAAGTAATGTTCTGTCTGGTGTATTGGTGTGTGGCCATGGTTTTTCTGAATCAGTGGCAAGTGAGTTTTCATCGTTGCTGAATATGGATGTGCATTTAGGTAATGTCTGGCAAAATGTCTGCGATATACAAAAAGTTTTACCAAACATATCTTTTATTGATTCGTTGAAATATGCATCAGCGGTCGGTCTGGCACTCCCTTCAGAGTTTTTAATTTAATTATATCCGTATGTTTAATGTTCTTCCTCATAATTTTAAAGATGTCATTAAAAAAAAGTACGCGTATAGACGTACGATTCTTTGGATGTGTGCAGGAGTCGTTTTGGAGTGTTTATATATTCTATTGCTCGTGCCGTCATATATATCAATACGAGCACAAGAGAATGATATGGTGGTCTCTGTTGCTCCACAAACAGTAACCACCGCACAGCAAGATTCTCAAACAGCCCAAATTTTTAAGGATGTAAACAAGAAAATTGCTTTACTCGCATCGTTTCCGTCAACAAAATATACTCATGATCTTGTCTCTGAAATTATTTCGCTCAAGGGTGCATCTGTAAATATAAAAGAAATTATGTTTCAAAGTTCAACAGCCACTTCATCTACGGTGAGTGTCACTGGTGTTGCGATCGATCGCGAATCTTTGTTGGCTTTTAGTAAGAAATTAGAAAGTGACCCACTGTTTGATACAGTTAATTTACCCGTATCAAATTTTGCTAAAGATAAAAACATTCAGTTTTCTTTAACTATGAATGCAAATATATCAACCAATTAATATATGAAAAATATTCAGAATATAATTGTATATACTTTTTTTGCATTAGTTATGTCTGGACTTGTGTATGGTATATATGTCGTGCACACTGACATTGTATTGTCTGGTGAACATATTTCAACACTGATGCAGCAATCAGCGAGTATGTCTCATGACGCAGAAAATATAAAAAAGTTTAACACTTCGCTTGACCATATCAAGCCACAGATTGATCAAATTGATTCGTATTTTGTTGCTTCTGATGGTGAGGTTTCATTCATTGAGCAGGTAGAGGGTCTGGCAAAAAAAGATGGTTTAACAGTCAGTATTGATTCAGTTGGTATTACCAATACTGACACGCTCACTTCTGGAGGAATTGCGTATCTGACAATGAAGATAAATACAGCAGGTACATGGGAACATACCTATCAATTTTTGTCAGAAATTGAAGATATGCCGTATCGAATATTTATTGATCAAACTGATATTGCGAGTATGTATGATGGTAGTCCAGCAAATACAGGTATGTGGAAAGGAGGGTTTAGTATCAAGGTTTTAAAAAAAATATAAGAGTATGCCTGTAGCAATATCACTATGAATGAATTAAAAATACAATATAAAAAATATACGACACGTTTGAAATCAATGGTGACACCCTCTGTGTATACAAAATCTGGTATTCGACCATCACATGATTGGCAGATTATTCTTGAAGTTTTTTTTGTCGGACTGCTTGTTGTGTTTGGAATAACATTGTATTTGTATATGCAGGTTTCAAATGGTAGTTTTGTTATTCAAAATGCCCAGGATCAATCTGTTGCAGTATATACACTCAATCAAAATGATTTGAAAAAAATAACGGATTATTTTACTCAGAAAACTACTACATTGCAGACTGATGGGACTAGTTTAAAAATACCTGTAAACCCTGCGTTGTAGGGAAATGTGCTCTCGGTAAGAATCGAACTTACATCAGCGGCTTAGAAGTCCGCGGTTCTATCCATTGAACTACGAGAGCATGGTAACAGAAATACCATACCATATATTTGAGATTTTTTCTGTGCGGGATATAGGATTCTCCCTCGAAAAATCTCTTGCCGTCGCAAGAGATTTTTCTGGGCACCAAATTTCTGACAAGCTCTGCTGAGCTCGTAGACCAGAAATTTGTTCTCGTCCTGGCAAAAATACTGCGTATTTTGTGCGGGATACAGGACTCGAACCTGTGACCTTCTCAGTGTAAATGAGTTGCTCTACCAACTGAGCTAATCCCGCATATTCAATTATATTACTTAATATTCCAACAACTACCAAGACAGCTAATCCTCTGTATTTAATTGTATTTATCCAATACTTCAACAACTACCAAGACAGCTAGTCCCACATATTTAATTGTATGCCTACCCAAACAACCAGTCTTCTATGGTCAACAGTGCGTACTTATTTATACAGTAAAACAGACATTCTTTCAATCTATATAGAAATTTTGGCAAAAATGCGCTATCATTCCTCACATGAGTGCACCCGAAGAAATTCCCAATTGTATTGGAATAATTATGGATGGCAACAGGCGCTGGGCAAAAACCCAGGGCCTGCCGTCGTTTGAGGGGCATCGTCGAGGGTATCAAACCATGAAAGATGTTGTTGGTTGGGCGGATGAAGTGGGTGTCGGTACCGTCATAGTCTTTGCTTTTTCACAAGAAAACTGGAATCGGTCAAAGGAGGAGGTCATTTTTATGCTTGATCTTATTCGATGGGTTTTGAAGGATCAGGTAAAAGAAGCTATGGAGAAAAATATTTGTTTGCGATTTATCGGTGACATTGATAAATTTCCAGAAGATATTGCCCTAGATATGCGAAAGAATGAAAAGGAAAGTGAACATAATACAGGTCTAATATTGGCTATTGCAGTCTCATATGGTGGACGTGATGAGATTGTGCGAGCAGTCAATACATTGATCAAGCAGGGGAAGCAAGAAATTACCACTGTTGATATCGAAGCGTCATTAGACACACATGGTTTGCCTGACCCAGACATGATTATTCGAACATCTGGTGAAATGCGAGTGTCTGGTTTTCTCCCATGGCAAGCTGTGTACAGTGAATTGTTTTTTACCAAGACATTGTGGCCAGATTTTAGTAAAGGAGAATTTCTGGATATAGTGAAGCAGTATACTGAACGTGAACGACGAATGGGTAGGTAAACATATGATTATCACACATTGAAAAATGACTACAGCTAAAAAAATAAAAAAAGAAGTTATAAAGAAAACTGCTGCTAAGGTTACAAAGCCAAAGGCTGTAAAAGTTGTGCAACCAAAAATCACCGTACTGTATGAAGATGATGATATTTTGGCGGTGGACAAACCAGCTGGTTTGTTGGTTCACGAAGACGGCAAGGATAAAAAGGGAAACCTGCAGCAGCAGAGTGCTATCGTTCGAGCCAAGGAAAACACATTGAGTGATTGGCTGGTCGCTAGGTACCCACAAGTCAAAGACGTCGGTGACGTGACCGTGGCTTTTGATGAAGAGTTGAATCGTTCGGGTATTGTCCATCGTTTGGACAAAGAAACGTCTGGTGTTATTTTGCTCGCAAAAACACAAAAAGGTTTTGAATGTTTAAAAAAACAATTTCAAGATCATGAAATAAAAAAAATCTATCATACATTTGTAGTGGGCACACCACGGCAGAGTCGGGGGATTATTGATCAATCAATCGGTAAGAGCGGTACAGATTTTCGTGCCCGCTCGGCGGCCCGTGGTGCCCGTGGATACACACGAGAGGCAATAACCCAGTACATGGTCAAACAATCAGGCAAAGTCGGATCACAGACTGTTTCGTTTGTTCAGGCCATGCCAAAGACTGGTCGAACGCATCAAATCCGTGTCCATATGAAGGTGATTGGCCATCCTATTGTCGGTGACAGTCTTTACGGTCATACACAAAACACGCTTGGTTTTAGACGTACAGCACTGCATTCAGTGTCTATTGAATTCAAGAACTGCGCTCGAAAAGTGGTCAAAGTTGAGGCTCCGTACCCTGAGGATTTTAAGCTCGCCCTCACCTCGTTGCAGAAGTAGGTCCTTTATGTTAAAGTAGCTTTCATTATGGCTGAAACAATACATTCTCCAGTCGCAGACGTTCGCAAGACCTTTGATATTAAATCAGGGGATACTGTTCGTGTCTGGCAAAAGATTCAGGAAAAAGGCAAGACTCGCCTCCAGGCTTTTGAAGGGTTGGTTATTGCGGTCAAACATGGCAAGGAATCTGGTGCGACGTTTACTGTCCGCAAGATCTCTCTGGGTGTTGGTGTAGAGAAAATTTACCCGATCTATTCACCAATGATTGACTCTATTGAAACACTCAAGCGTTCAAAGGTTCGTCGAGCAAAGCTTTATCATATCCGAGACAAAGCTGCTAAAGAGATCCGTCGACAGATGCGAAATACAGTAAGCTTACCGGACAATGCAGAGGTTGTAGAAGCAGCAGTTGCGCCAGAAGTCGCAGTCGAAGCATAAAAAAAATCGCCAAATGGCGATTTTTTGTTGAAAAAAGAAAATATTTCGCATATACTCAACCAGTCAGAATATGCTCGGGTGGGGAAATTGGTAGACCCAGTACCTTGAGGTGGTACCGTCGCAAGACATGCTGGTTCAAGTCCAGTCCCGAGCACAAATTAGTTTTTCTTTGTTGGTAAAATTATTTCGGTAAATATCCACCCAGGGTCAAATGTTTTTTTGACGAGGGCTATGACATCGGAGTAGGTGACTTTCTCCGCTTCTGCCAAAGTTTCTCTTGCTAGATTTTACATGATTTTTGTGTTACAAATGATTGGTTGATCTATTGTGGTCATGAAGTGTTGGTATAATAAAATTATGGTGGTTATGGGCGCGCGGTAGTAGTTGTGCCTGTATGGAGTAAATAATAGTAGTAGTATTGTTAATAAATTATGGTGGCTATGGTGTAGCGGTAGCACAAGAGCTTGTGGAGCTCTTTGTTCGGGTTCAACTCCCGATAGTCACCCCTTTCAGGTCTTAATATAACCGAAGATTCTGCCTGAGAAAACGGCAGTATCGATGGCTTGTAAGGACCCTCAAAAACTCGATCCATTGGGTCGGGTTTTTGTGTTTCTAATTTTCTTTCCTGTAACTCCTTTGTCGTAAGCATACCGGCATTTTCGAGGACCGTGATGATTGGAGTTTTTTCTGCACTGACCACCAGTTTATTTTCTGCCATAAAGTGGTCCCAGAAAAGTCCGAGGTACATTCGCTTGAGGTCTGGTGGTGCCTTCTTGTAGGCTTTACCAATATCTCGAATGAGCAAGAGCACTTCTTGGATCACGTCTATTTTCAAATTCTTTGTCTGATCGAGTTTGTGTAGTTCGTCTTCAAAGCCATCTATTTGTTCACGATACTTTTTCTTGATCCGGCTAAACTCTTCGTCCGAAAGGATACCGTTAATTAGTTTTTCTTCAGTGACTTCCAGTTTTTTTTCCACGTTTAATTTACCCGTCATGTATTGCTTTTTGCCGTGACCGACATCAGCTTTCTTTGATTCGTAAATGGTACGGAGCTTTTCAATCACCTGATTAATAAAGGTCTCAGTAAATTGCATTTCCTTGAACTTGCGTTCAATCTGTCCCTCAAGGTCCCACACCTCGACGTACTTGTCGGTACATTTCTTTTGAGGGTGATGATGATTGCAGTGATAGTACGATTTGTTTTTCGTAGGATGATGCTCGGCAGTGTATCGCTGTCCGCATTTATTGCAGAACACAAAACCTCGGAGGATAAAGTTGAACTTGCGCTTACGGCAGACATAACGGTTATTCTCGGCCATGACGTGGGTGCATTTATCGAACAGCTCTTTTGAAATCAGAGGTTCATGATTGCCTTTCTGTACCATACCTCGCCATCTCATTTCTCCGTAATAAAAATGGCATTTGAACATTTCAAACATTTTACTGTTCGCAATAATTTTCCCTGCACGTGATACTAATCCTTTTTTATACATGATGTCTCGTATTTCGATCATGGTGTTGTCGCCTCGTGCATAGAGTTTGAATGCCTCTGCAATGAGGGGACCGCGAACGGGGTCAGTGGCGATAATTCGTTTCTTGTCGTCAGTCGGATCTCCAGCGTTGTTGTATCCAACCGGAGCTTTTGTTGGCCACCATCCATCTTTGAATTTCTGCTCAACACTCTTTATAGTTTTTCGAGAAGTAATCTGTGATTGAAGTTGGTTTACTCCGGCGATGACGAGATCCATAAAGTTGCCTTCGGGCGTGTTCTCAAGTCCCGGTTGAGATACGGAAATGAGCTGCACATCATGCTTTCGTAGAAGTGCCTTGATGGTTAGGTGGTCATTGGCATTTCGAGCAAGCCGGTCCGTGTCTTGCAGGAAGACTGCCTTGATCGACTTGTCTTCCTGGACCCGAATGAGCATGTCCTGCAAGCCCGGGCGGTTCATATTGGTGGCAGATTTGCCTGGATCCTTGTATACCCCATCTTCAGCAAGGGCAAAAACCTTGCTTTCTTCGATCCCTCGTTCACAGAGGCGTAATTGGGTTTTAAGCGAGTGTCGCTCGTCGCCAGCTTGTTCTTCGGTCGACACTCGGCAGTATATGAGGGCTTTATTCATTGGTTTGGTTTGTTCATCGAACAGTATGCTCTGAACGCTTGGTATATCAAGCAAAGTCAAAATATTCGTTCGTCTCTACTCGTTTCTATTTTGGAATGAGCCTTATTATTGGCTCTTTTTTCGTTCGGGGTTATTCGTGTTTATTTTGGCAAAACCCTTATTTTGCTTGGGTTTTTACAGATGGGATCTTTTGATTTCTACTCTCTCAGTTTTCATTCGACGTGATTCGACGTTATTTTGGCGCAAGCCTTATTTCTAGGCATTTTTTAAAGTCGTCTTCGTGTGTATCTTTGTGTATCTATTTTGGCAAAACTCTTATTCCTAGTCGTTTCTTGAGTGGTCACCTTTGGCTATCTTTTTTAGCAAACGCCTTATTTATCAACATATTTTAAGTAACGGTTCTTTTAAATTTCTTTTTTCTTTCTTTTTAATTCTTTAGCCCGATTCGCTTTGTTCACCTGGCTGAACATTTTTCTTAAAAGGACTATATTTTCCAAGGAGTTCTTCTCTAGCTTTTCGTATTTCACTCTGTTGATTTTGTTCAGCTAGTTGAATATTCTGTTCAGTAGGTTGAATTCCTTGTTCAATTAATTGAAAAGCCTGTTCAGCTTTTGGGGGTTTGGCTTGATATATCCAAAAGTTTTCCACAAGCATACGCTTTTTGGGAAGGCGAGTAAGACGTCCTTTTGCTATCAACGATTTTGTAACAGTAGAGATTTTGCCTATAGCCCATTTTGGTAGGTAGTCTTTTTTGATATCGCGTATTGAAAGTTCCGCTACTATACCAAACCGATCTGGGTCTTTTTTATCCCATCGGACCAAACAGACATATATATCTAAAAGCCGATATTCCTGATCGGTTAGATTCTTCTTGTATTCAAGGGCTATATATCTATACAGTCTGATGCATCCTCTTTTTTTCATTTTCATTTTCATTTTTTACCTCCACCTGCTTTAACAATAATTCCGCCAACTTCTCGATAAAGAAGTCCACCTCTTTGGTCATATCAGAAGGTATCGGGACCGTCATCGTACTCTGAACAGACTTCTTTTTCATGGTGTCAATTTATTTCGTATAGACGGGTTTTCAACGCCTTGACCTGATCAAAATACGCTCGCGGTTCGACGCGGAGTGTTTGCTTTTGATATTGATCTAGGACCACATCAAGTTTTATTGTTCGGTCGAAAATAAAATAGGCACGTCGCGGATCAGCCTTATCGACGCTTTCAAGAGGGAAGAACAATGAAAGAGCCGCCGCACAAGCGAGGTCTGAAGTTTGATATGTTTTGTTTTGCTCGGTCCGCATATTCATTGTCATTGCCTAATAAAAAATAGGCTTGTGGTTAAAGCCTACTTGGGACTAAGTGATTCAATTTGGAATATTGCGATTCAAGCGAGTCGCTATTGTTCACGCCAGACGGTGTTCATCCGCCATTTGAAAAGTTCAGCAATGTCGAGTTGTTCTTTTGCACGTTTGTTTACGAGACGCATCGCATCGTAAACACTACGTTTCGAGTCTTTGCTCCAGTCAATCATGTCTATGACGTCTTGTTCTTTAACGCGAGTACCAATTGCGACATCGAATAGTTTCTTACAGAGAAAAAATTGGTTAGTGTTGATCGGGACCTCAATTTGTCTGCCATTAAATGAAAGATTGCCTGTTGTATTGTTGAAAGAAAGCTTGTCATCCCTGACGGTATCATTTTTTACATTGAGTTTTTTGTATACAGCATCACACATTTCTTTAAATGCTTTTCGATCGGGAATTCTCAAGCTTACAAAATTCTTTTTAAACGCTTTGGGATTAGCAATTGCTGCACGGTATGCCACATCGTAATTGTCCATGTAGTCAGGAGGGTACTCATAGTTGATCCATTCACCGGGACCAGTAGAAATTTTAACAGGCAGGTACAAGTCATCAATGATACCTGTGCGATAGAGATGTATAAAAAATACGAGAACATTTTGGTCTATCAAAATGTAAGGAAAGGTATTCGATGTAAGGATTATTTCATCACCCGAACTATCGAGACAGCGGTAGACGGAATCGATGCAATCAACGATTGTTTTTATGTTTTCGTTATAGACAAACTCTTTGTTTTCGGGATAGATGTCCAAAAGGGCAGACCAATCCCCAGTTTTCATTTTCATTGTAATATTGCCGGTAATACTAGGGGAAAAGGGCGAAATAATCAATTTTTGGTTCAATCTCGCTTATCCACATTTTGAGTTTGTTTACATCGCTTGACTCAATGTAAACAAAGGTATATACTTTGCTTACATTCATAAAAAGATGTAAACAAACATGAAATCAATTGAAATTGGACAACTAAAAGATCAAAAAGAAGGTTTCAAAGCTTTCATCCCCGGACCCTTTCCATTAAAGGGTGGCTTTGAGTTTGATTCAAAAGTATTAAAAAAGAGTGATGAGGCAACTCGACTTCTTGGCAAACTTGATGGTATCACAAAACTTTTACCAGACGTTGATTTCTTCTTGAGCATGTACTTGAGAAAGGATGCAGCATCATCGAGTCAGATTGAGGGGACAATGGCAACCATGATTGATGCTATTGAAGCTGAAGTTCAATCAAACGCAAATATTCCACAGGATGTAGATGATATTTTGCATTACATCAAAGCACTCAATTATGGAATGAAAAGAGTGAAGCAGGATAATTTTCCAATGACGTTGCGTTTTATTCGAGAGTTGCATAAGCAGTTAATGGATAAAGCTCGATCAACTCATTTCTCTGACCCGGGAGAATTTAGAAAATCACAGAATTGGATTGGTGGAACAAAACCGGATAATGCTCGATTCGTACCACCGCCGATTGATGAGATGCAGAGTGCTCTTAATGATCTTGAGAAATTTATGCACTCTAATGACGACACACTCACACTTATCAAAGCGGCTCTTATTCATGCTCAGTTTGAAACAATTCACCCTTTCTTAGATGGTAATGGTCGAACTGGTCGCATGCTTATCACATTCTATTTGTGGAAAGAGGGTTATCTTGAAAAACCTGTATTGTTTTTATCATCTTATTTCAAAAAGCATCAAAAGGTTTACTACGAACGTTTGTTCGGGTATCACTTTGGGAGTGTAGCAGAATGGGTTGATTTCTTTCTTGATGGGGTGATTGAAATTGCAAAAGAGGGTATTGATATTGTTAGTAAAATAACAGCTTTACGAGAAAAAGATGTGTTAAAAATACAAACACTGGGTAAACGTGCTTCAGAAAGTGCAGCTCTCGTGCTACCTAAATTATATGAACAGCCAATTGTGAACGTGGCAACAGTTCAGAAATGGACCGGCTTTTCTCGTGTCGGATCACAGGCAGTTATAAATCGGTTTATTAAAATGGGTATTTTGACACCAAAAGATAAAGATAATAAATACGGGCAGTCATACATTTACAAAAAATATGTAGATATTTTTGCTGAATAAAAATATGGAAACAACTCCCAACACAACCAAAAAGGAGACGTACATAAAGTGCAAGAAATGTGGTACTGAGGTTTTTACTATTACAAACGGTAATTTAACTCCATGTAAGTGTGGGGCTATTTCTGTCGATGGGTCAAGAGATCTTGTACGGGTACTTGGTAAGCCAGAGGATTACGAAGAAATTCAAAAATAAATTTATGTTTGAAAACTCATTCAAAAACATTGATCAAATACTTCATACCGATTCTGGTTCAGCGACTGAACTCGACTACGTTGAGCAGACATCGTGGATCCTTTTCTTGAAGTACCTCGATGATCTGGATGAAATAAAAAAGACAGAAGCGGCACTAGCTGGCAAGAAATACGAATACATCCTTGATGCACAATATCGCTGGGATTCGTGGGCATGCCCAAAGACTACTGAAGGCAAAATAGATCATCACAAGGCACTTACTGGTGACGATTTGAATGGTTTTGTGAATGGCAAATTATTTCCATATCTCAAGAAATTCAAGAATCCCGATGTTGATGCGAATACCATTGAATACAAGATTGGCGAGATTTTCAGTGAGTTGAAGAATAAAATCTCCAGTGGCTACAAACTGCGTGAGATTCTAAACGTGGTCGATGGTATGCACTTCCGTCTTTACGAAGAGAAGCACGAACTCTCACATCTCTATGAAGACAAGATAAAAAACATGGGTAATGCCGGTAGGAATGGCGGTGAGTACTATACTCCGAGACCGCTTATCAAAACTATCGTTAAAGTAGTTGCACCAACAATCGGCGAGACCATTTATGACGGTGCGTGTGGTTCGGCAGGTTTCTTGGTGGAGTCATATAATTTTCTTACTCAAAATCAAGCCAAGCTGTCATCAGCACAGATGGCTACACTCCAAAATAAGACGTTTTATGGAAAAGAAATAAAATCCCTTGCCTACATTATCGGCGTTATGAACATGATTCTGCATGGTGTTGAAGCTCCAAACATTAGGCACATGGATACGTTGGCACAAAACATAAACGATATTCAGGAGAAGGATCGTTATAACGTAATTCTGGCAAATCCTCCTTTTGGAGCAGGTATTGGACGAGAGATTCAGCAGAACTTTCCCATTAAGACTGGTGAGACAGCTTTTCTTTTTCTTCAACACTTTATAAAGATTCTCAAGGCTGGTGGTAGAGCAGGTATTGTTATTAAGAACACATTTCTATCAAACACAGATAATGCTTCGGTTAGTATCCGCAAATTGCTTCTTGAGAACTGTAACCTACACACAATACTTGATCTGCCCGGAGGCGTATTTGCAGGAGCAGGAGTGAAAACAGTTGTGCTGTTCTTTGAGAAAGGTAAATCTACGAAAAAGGTGTGGTTCTATCAACTCAATCTTGATCGAAACCTCGGTAAAGGTAACCCCTTAAATGAGGCAGACTTGGCGGAATTTGTGAAGCTACAGAAGACGAAGGCAGATAGCGATAACTCATGCCTAAATTCACCCCTCAATCAGGACAGTCGTAGAATTACGACTGATAATACTCTTCATAATACCATTTGCTCTGGATACTTCCAGAGCTGTATTGTATCCAAGAATCTTTCTTGGTTTGTTGTTGATGATATCAACAACTTCATCAATTCTTTTTTGAGATACTTTTCTGAAGTTGGTACCTTTAGGAAAGTACTGTCTAATCAT